>NZ_JHVE01000003.1:0-257949 GCF_000619985.1 Prevotella sp. P6B4 | reverse complement strand
CTACGAGCCTTCGTCGTCGCTCGGAAATTGAAAGCAAGCTTTCATTTCTCTCGCTCCTAGAAGCCTTGTAAATAAATCATTATCTCTGTTTCAGAACGATTATCCTTCAAGAATTGAAACGGTTTGTTTCTTGTTACCCAAGAGTATTTCTACTCTTGCTTCTTGTACTACTTCTGTCTATGTAAATCTTTCAAAGAACTCTTTCTTAGTGCGCTATCGTTTTTGAGCGAAAGCGGGTGCAAAGGTACGGCAATTTTTCCAAACCTCCAAACATTTTCCAAAAAAAATTCCCAAAAACATGAAAGTTTTCGGGAATGTTTACATATTTGAATTTTTCACCTCTTATTATATATAATGTACGCGAGAAGCCTATTCTCGACGTCCAAAAATACGCAACAGATAAATAAAGAGGTTAATGAAGTCCAAATAGAGGGTCAAAGCACCCAAAAGTGCCATCTTTTGAGCAGCCTCTCCTGCATCGGGTGCCATCAAAAGCATATTTTTGATTTTCTGAGAATCGTAAGCAGTAAGACCCACGAATATCAAAACGCCCAGATAGCTTACAATCATTTCAAGACCAGAACTCTTCAGGAAGATATTCACAACAGTAGCGATAATAATACCAATCAACGCCATGAAGAGAATCTTTCCCATCGACGAAAGATCGATCTTGGTAGTATAACCGATGAGTGCCATTACTGCAAACGTACCAGCAGTGATAAAGAATACGCTGGCGATACTCGACATTGTATAGATAATGAAGATAGACGAGAACAATGCACCATTAATAACCGAATACAATACAAACAGCAACGTAGCTGTAGTAAGCGATAACCGGTTAATAGCAGCACTTACGCCAAATACGATGGCGAACTCAGCTATTACCAGCCCCCAAAGGAGTACACTGTTAGAATACAAGGCGGCAAGAACGCCTGGACTAGTAGCCACGCCATACGCTGTAACACCTGTAAGCACAAGGGCCAGCGTCATCCACACATACACTTTCCGTATCAATGCGGGAAAAGCAGCCGACATAGAGAGCTCTCGCTCACGTGTCAGACCATCAAAGTTAAATTCGTTATAATTCATACTCATTATTTTATTTCGAGATTCATTAATAATACTGCAAATTTAATGCCACAAAGGTAAGCATTTACTTTTAATAAAACATAAATAAGCAACAAAAATACCGTTTTATTAGTATTTTTGGAAATTTTTCACTATATTTGTACCCATGAACAACTAAAATGCAAATATAATAATACACTAACGAAAATGAAGATCGGTTTATTTATTCCCTGCTATGTTGACGTGGTTTATCCTCATGTAGGAGTAGCCACTTACAAACTATTAAAGCATCTGGGGCTGGATGTGGAATACCCACTGAACCAGACCTGCTGCGGACAACCGATGGCTAATGCCGGATTTGAGGGACAAGCTATCCCACTTGCCGAAAAGTTTGAAGACAAATTCAAAGGTTTCGACTATGTGGTATCACCCTCGGTTAGTTGTACTGCGTTTATTAAGTTAAACTATCCCCGCCTACTAAAAGGTAAAACAGAGTGCGAGACAGCCAAGAAAGCGATGGACGTTGTTGAGTTTCTGCATGATGTAGTGAAGGTCAACCATCCATTAGGTACCTTTCCCCACAAAGTTAGTTTGCACAACTCTTGTCATGGTGTGAGAGAATTGGGCTTGAGTTCGCCAAGCGAGGAGAGTATTCCGAAGTTCAACAAAATCAAGGACTTGCTGAACCTTGTAGAGGGCATACAGGTATTAGAGCCTGAACGCCCCGACGAATGTTGCGGTTTTGGCGGTATGTTCTCGGTTGAGGAGACAGCCATTAGCGAGCAGATGGGTATAGATAAAGTGCAGCGCCATATGAAGACTGGTGCGCGATTTGTAACAGGTCCCGACTGTTCGTGCCTGATGCACATGGCAGGTGTTGCCAAGAAACGAGGCTTGGATGTGGAGTTCAAGCATGTGGTAGAAATCTTAGCAGCAGAGCTGTGAGATTATCATTAAACATTAAAGAATAAACATTATGAGTACAGCACATAGTATCGCAGCGAAGGAGTTCTTGAAGAACCAAACATACGCAAAATGGCACGATGCCACTTTCTGGGCGGTACGCACCAAACGTGACAATATGGCATACGGACTTGACGAATGGGAACAGCTACGCGAGAAGGCCAGCGACATCAAACGCCACACCATCACCCATTTAGACAAGTATCTTGACCAGTTTGCAACTAAAGCGGAAGAAAACGGTTGTATTGTGCATTGGGCCAAGGATGCGCACGAATTCAACGAGATTGTGTTTGGCATTTTAAAGAACCACAATGTTAAGAAACTTGTTAAATCGAAATCGATGCTGACGGAAGAGTGTGAGATGAATCCATACCTCGAGCAGCATGGTATCGAAGTGGTCGAAACCGACTTAGGCGAACGTATCATCCAGTTGAAAGGTCAGGCACCAAGCCATATTGTGATGCCAGCTATCCACTTGAATCACGACGATGTTGGCGAACTATTCGAGGAGAAACTTGGCAGCGAAAAGGGCAACCACGACCCCACGTACCTTACTTATGTAGCCCGATTGAGTCTGCGCAACGAGTTTCTTACTGCAGATGCAGGCATGACAGGCGCCAACTTTGGAATCGCAGAAACAGGCGATATTGTAGTTTGCACCAATGAAGGTAATGCCGACATGTCGACCTCGTGCCCCAAACTGCACATTGCAGCGATAGGATTAGAGAAGATTATTCCTAATTATGATTGCTTGGCCGTATTCCAGCGCATGCTTTGTAGAGCTGGCACAGGACAACCCACTACCACGTTCACCTCACATTTCCGTAAGGCACGTCCTACAGCCAACCCTATGCACATTGTACTGGTAGACAACGGACGCAGCGATTGGATTGGCAACGCAGACCACTGGGAGGCACTGAAGTGTATACGCTGCGGATCATGCATGAACACCTGTCCCGTATATCGCCGTAGTGGTGGCTATTCGTACAGCTACTTCATACCAGGTCCCATTGGCATAAACCTTGGCATGCTTCGCGATCCACAAAAGCATTCTGGTAATGTAAGTGCTTGCACTCTGTGCAACTCATGCCAGACGCTCTGCCCTGCCAAGGTAAACTTAGGCGACCAGATTTACATGTGGCGTCAGCAGTTAGACGAGTTCGGTACTGCTAACCCGCAAAAGAAGATGATGTGCAAGGGCATGAGTATGGTATATGGTAATGAGGGCGTTTACAATATCGGTACGGCTCTGGCTCATTGGGCCAACCTCATTCCATCTCCACTTATCAACTGCGGCATGAATCCATGGGCCGAGGGGCATAAGATGATGAAATTTCCAAAGGAAACATTCCACTCGCTATGGAAGAAAGGAAAAGTAAAATAACTTTAAACATTGAACATTAAGTTATGAGTAACAAAGATGATATTCTGAAAAGATATAGGACAAATGTGAGAGAGAAATTCGACATGCCCGATTTGAGTGATATCAAAGCTACCACCTACCCCAACCCACTGGTTCAGTTTGTGAAGATGACAGAGATGGTGGGCGGACAAGTGATAGAAGTAGATCCTGGCCGCGATATCAATCTGCTTATCAAGGAACTGTTTCCTGATGCCAAGGAGATTGCCTCAAATCTGCCAGAGATAACCATCGCCACCAGAAATCCTGATACGGTTGGCAGAGCCCGCGATCTGAACGGAACAGATGTTGGCATTATCCGAGGAAAGTTTGGTATAGCAGAAAACGCGTGCATATGGATTCCACAAACCATGAAGGAGAAAGCAATTTGCTTTATATCCGAAAATCTGATTATCTTGCTCCCCAAAAGTAAGATTGTAAACAACATGCACGAGGCTTACAAACGCATCGAGTTTGATAAGGAGTACGATGGCTATGGTACATTTATCAGCGGCCCATCGAAGACCGCAGACATTGCTCAAGTATTAGTAATGGGAGCACAAGCAGCTAGAACCGCAACGATTTTACTTATGCCGGAATAAAGCTATTCAAGAGGTTGATAATCGTATCAACCTCCTTTTTTGTCATAGCCTGATGGCAGGGGATACTAAGTTCCATAGCATGAATTTGCTCGGTAACGGGGAACGAGAGATTATTCCACTCACGATAACATTGCTGTTTATGAGGCGGTATTGGATAGTGTATTTGAGTCTCTACACCATGCTCACGAAGATATTGTTGCAATTGATCTCGATATTCACAAAAAACAGGAAATATATGCCAAACACAATCCCGCTCATCACATGTATAGATAGACAAAAACGGATTTTTCACCTTATTTATATATAAAGAAGCAATCTCTTTACGGCAATGGTTTTCTTCGTCGAGGTATTTCAGCTTCACATCGAGCATGGCTGCCTGGATTTCATCTATACGCGAGTTATAACCTTGATAGTCGAATACATATTTCCTACCAGAGCCATAGTTCCCTAAAGAAGTAACCACGCGTGCCAATACTTCATCGTTGGTAGTCACAGCACCAGCATCGCCCAACGCACCTAAATTCTTGCCTGGATAGAAACTATGACCTGCAGCATCACCAAGCGAGCCTGTTCGTCTTTCACCAAATAGGCAACCATGTGCCTGAGCATTATCCTCGATAAGTTTCAACCCATATTTACAACAGATATCACCTATCATTGAAGAATAGGCGCAACGACCATACAGATGAACAATCATGACAGCCCTAGTCTTAGGCGTAATGGCTGATTCTATCTTTGTTTCATCAATTTGGAGTGTATTGATATTCGGCTCCACAATAATGGGGGTCAAACCACATGCAGTAATGGCGAGAATAGAGGCGATATAGGTATTGGCTGGTACGATGATTTCATCCCCCTTCTGCATCACTCCCATCTCTATATAAGCACGCATAATCAGTTTCAATGCATCCAATCCATTAGCACATCCTATAGCGTATTTAGTACCAATGTACTCAGCAAAATGTTCCTCAAATTTTCTTGTTGCCTCCCCCTTTATATACCAACCGCTTTCCATCACATGATTCACAGCCAAATGCAACTCATCGTCGTGTAAATCATTGAGAGCTTTCAGATCGAGATACTTTATCATAACACCCATTTATACCAATCGTAACATATGCCACGCCCACCGAAACCCTCTTTCTGATAAATCAACTGTTGATTGAGGTACGTACCTTGCTTTTCTGTCGATATACCAAAGTCGAAATAGGCATGACTCTTCAGCGATTGAGCAATCACCTTCTCAAACAACAAATCGAGAGCATGTAGTTCTCTACCTCTTGGACTGGCAGCAATGTATTGCGAATGTACTACACGTTTAGTGACATAAAGCACGCAACCACCTATCGTCTGATGTTCCTCTTTCGCCACAAACAGTAGTATGTGCTCTGGCAGACGATTATGAAGCAATTCTATTTCTTCAACGGTATGAACTGGATTCAGGCTATATCGCTCACGAAGATTATTCGAGAGAATCATCCAAAACTGACGATAATCTTCTGTTTGTTCTATCCTCACTCCAGCTTTTCTGGCTTTTTCTGCACCATTCTTTCTAATACGATACCACTCGTTCTGGTATTCACGAGTAATTGTAGATGACAATCCACGTGTGATACGCACATCGCACACCTCATTAATCGCATACAGGTCCTCTTCGGATGGCTGTTGGTGATAAATCCATGGCACAGGCTTATAAACAACCTCTTTTAAACCCTCCGCACGCAGATTTGCATTAATCATCCTGATTATTTCCACCACATCAGTAGCCGTGTTTCTTTCGTTCATTAGCAATCCGCCATAAGTCAGTCCTTGATGGGAATAGAATATATCACCATCCACATTTCCAGGCAATAAGGCATAAAGTCGTCCGCGACGATAAATCATCAACGAGTGGTCTCTGAACCTATCAGCATGGTAATCCATATAGCGACGATCGAAAAGAAATGTGCCATTCTTCGATGATGCCACGAAATCATTCCATTCGTCGACCAGCTCAGGTGAATATCGCCTTATTTCGAACATCCTACATATTTTAGAAATTCATCATAATCGTATATATAATCTTCCTCATCATAGTGTTCCGAAGCTAGAACAAGACACACACCACCAGAAGAAAAATCATCAAGTGTTCGCCAGATATTGGTATCAATCAGCAAGCCTTGCCATGGATGATTCAGAAGGACGGTCTTTCGTTCGAAGCCATTATCCAATGTTACATTGAATGAACCGCTCAGAGCGACGACAAACTGACGCAAACGTTTATGAGCATGTCCACCTCGACACTCGCCACTAGGTACATCGTAAACCCAATAGGCCCGTTTTATATCGAAGGGGACCATCGACAGTGCCTCAGCAAAGGTCAGATTGCCACGCGGATCAGTGATTCTTGGCAAATCTACGATCTTGACATCCAAGCGGTTCATCATCCGGAAATCCTCTATTAGTGTTCAAACTTTGTGTAAGGATCAGTTCCCAGCACGGTCTTAGCCAGTCGCTTAGCCTTGTCACGCAGCGCATTTACGTCGTCACCAACCTCGCCGTAGCAGAGTACTACACCCATACGACGCCCCTTGTGAGCCTCGGGCTTACCGAAGATACGGATACGTGTGCGATCCTCCTTCAGAGCTTCGTCAAAGTTGTAGTCGAGCAATGAACGATCAACAGGTGTTGAAGCCTCCTTTGGTGAGAGAATCACAGCCGATGCGCCAGCATGCTCAAGATGGATTGCGGGAATAGGCATTCCCATTACTGCACGGAAGTGTAGTTCAAACTCGCTCAGGTTGGTGGTATGTCCGAGTGTTACCATTCCGGTATCGTGTGGACGTGGACTCAACTCGCTGAAGATAACTTCACCCTGCTTGGTAAGGAAGAACTCAACGCCCCAGATACCAGCACCAGTAAGCGCCTTGGTTACCTTGTCGGCCATTATCTGAGCCTGCTTTAAGGCCTCATCAGATATCTTGTATGGCTGCCACGACTCACGGTAGTCGCCAGCTTTTTGTACGTGTCCGATAGGCGGACAGAACAGTGTTGGCCAACCATTCTTCTGCGTAACCGTAAGTAGGGTAAACTCCGAATCAAAGTCGATAAACTCCTCGATGATTACCTCTTTCACATCGCCGCGGCTACCTTCCATCGCCTCCTTAAAGGCCTGCTCCAATTCGTCGTCATTGTGTACATAGCTCTGGCCGTGACCAGACGATGACATCAGAGGTTTAACCACACATGGAAAACCGATTTCATCAGCAGCATGTTTAAACTCATCGAAGGTCTTGGCATAGAAATACTTTGCTGTACGCAGTCCCAGTTCCTTCGATGCCAAGTCGCGGATAGCACGACGATTCATGGTGAAGTTCACGGCACGAGCAGATGGAACCACCTGTATGCCCTGTTCCTCAAACTTGAAGAGTCGCTCTGTGCGGATAGCCTCAATCTCTGGCACGATGATGTCGGGCTTGTGCTTGTTTACCACAGCCTCCAGAGCATCTCCGTCGAGCATTGAGAACACCTCGCGCTCATCAGCCACCTGCATAGCTGGCGCATTGTCATAACGATCGCAGGCTATCACGTACTGTCCTGCACGCATAGCGGCTATCACGAACTCCTTACCGAGTTCACCTGAGCCTAGTAATAGTATCTTTTTCATTTCTCTATGGTTTGTTTCAACATTTGCCACTCTGGTGTCACTGCCAACTTTCTTATGCACTGGTCTATACGTGCCATTGCGTCTTCCTGACACATGCCGAATCCCTTGGCTATCTCCTGCAGCGATTTGCGCTCGCAGCCCAACAGTCCGTAGTAATGCGTCACAGCCTCCTCTTCCTCAGGTGGCAACAGGTAGAGCAGATGCTCCAGATAGTGCTCCATCTGGGGAGTAACGCTGGTGGGATTGATACCAATACGCACCAGATACGAGTGTAGCTCTTTTGAAAGATTATCTGTTGGCATACATGTTATCGTAATATTTCTGGTAGTCGCCACTGGTCACATTGTCCAGCCACTCCTGATTGTCCAGATACCAGCGAACTGTTTTTTCTATTCCCTCCTCGAACTGGAGTGATGGCTCCCAGCCAAGCTCACGCTGCAGCTTAGAGCTGTCGATAGCGTAGCGCAGATCGTGTCCGGCACGGTCTGTTACGAATGTAATCAGGTCCATATCCTCGCCTTCCTTACGTCCAAGCAGACGGTCAACGGTCTTGATTACCACCTTGATGATATCGATGTTCTTCCACTCGTTAAATCCACCGATATTATATGTATCAGCAATCTTACCCTCGTGGAAGATAACGTCGATGGCACGAGCGTGATCCTCTACATACAGCCAGTCGCGCACGTTCTCACCCTTACCATATACTGGCAGAGGCTTGTGATGACGGATATTGTTGATAAACAGCGGAATCAGCTTCTCAGGGAACTGATAAGGACCATAGTTGTTTGAGCAGTTGGTCACTACCACAGGCATTCCGTATGTATCGTGGAATGCACGAACAAAGTGGTCGCTCGATGCCTTTGATGCTGAGTATGGTGAATGAGGATTATACTTTGTTGTCTCCAGGAAGAACTTATCGCCATAAGCCAGATGATGCTCTGAGCTTGAAGCGGTAGTTGTGAAAGGAGGCTCGATACCCTCTGGGTGTGTCAGTTCCAGTGCGCCATAAACCTCATCAGTTGAGATATGATAGAAGCGCTTGCCCTCGTACTTCTCTGGCAGACTCTCCCAATACAACTTTGCAGCCTGCAGCAAACTCAGAGTACCCATCACGTTGGTCTTTGCGAATGTGAATGGGTCCTTGATAGAGCGGTCAACATGACTCTCAGCAGCCAGGTGGATGATACCGTCAACCTTCTTATCTTGCATCAGTTTGTAGAATGCGTCGAAGTCGCAGATGTCCATCTTAACGAACTCGTAGTTTGGTTTGTTCTCGATGTCCTTCAGGTTAGCCAAGTTACCAGCGTAGGTAAGCTTGTCGAGGTTAATAATGTGATACTCGGGATACTTGTTCACAAACAGGCGGACTACGTGTGAGCCGATAAAGCCTGCCCCTCCAGTAATAACGATAGTTTTTTTCATACCTTTTCTATATTATTTTTATTTCTTTCTCTATAATACTGTACTACAGTCATAACAATTCCAAAAGCAACTGACTCAAACAAAAGTCCACTCCAATCGATTGTAGTTCCGAAAATCAGAGTGAGTATAATGTGAACAACAGCAAAAACAATTGCCGTCGACACTGCCATTACCGTATATCTATACATAATCTCATAATGTTATAACTTCTAAATCTTTAAAATCCTTCCCGTCGATAGTCAGTCGTATCAAGGTTCTGTCTTTATGCCACCCCTGAATACCTGCCGCACCTGGGTTGATGTGTAAAAGATTAAGTGTCTTATCGAACTTCACCTTCAGTATGTGCGAATGACCAGCCACAAACAATTGTGGCGGCATGGCATAGAGTGTAGAGCGAACACTGGGATCGTAGTTGCCAGGATAGCCACCTATATGCTTAATCAGCACATCAACATCCTCGCACTTAAATCGATTCAGCTCGCGATACATCAGTCTTAAGTCGCCCCCATCGCAATTACCACATACAGCTCGGAAGGGACGGAAGGCAGCCAACTTCTCGGCCACCTCTAAACTACCGATATCGCCAGCATGCCAAATCTCGTCACAGGGTTCAAAATAGTGTAAGTACTTATCGTCCCAATAGCTGTGAGTATCGCTCAGTATGCCTATTCTCTTCATAATCCAAAACGCTTGCGAATAAAGTCGGCAATCAGTTTTTCGGTTTCTTCAAGCCCCAGCAAACTGGCATCCACGCACAGGTCGTAGCTCTCGGCAGCACCCCACTTCTTACCAGTATAGTAATTATAATATTGCGCACGACGGGCTTCCACATGCTCAATCAGTTTGCGGGCTTGCTCGGCATCCAACTGCTTAACTTTTGATACGATATCTACGCGGAAGTCCATCGAGGCGGTAATAAACACATTCACTACATTCTCGAAATCTCGCAGAATATAGTCGGCACAACGCCCCATAAACACGCAACTGCCTTCGCTGGCGGCCTTTTGGATAGCATCGCTCTGAAACTTAAAAAGGCTCTCCTGCGAGAAGTTCGAACCATACAAGTTACCACCCATAAAGTGTGGTGTCTGTACATTCAGCAATCCACGCAAAAAGCCTTTCTTCTCATCATTCTGTTTAAAGAACTTCTCCGAGAAGCCACTCTCTTTAGCAGCCAGATTCAGCAACTCGCGATCGTAATACTTCGCTTCAAAGTCCTTTGCCAGCATGCGTCCTATTTCCTGTCCGCCAGCACCAACCTGCCTACCTACGTTAATAATAATATGATTCATTATTCTTTAGTTATTCGCTTTCGCTACTTTAAATTTCTTCATATACCACATCAGCATGGGTATTGTCATCGCAAACGACAGAAAATCGCTGGCTGGCATCGAATACCACACACCGTCGAGCCCCCAGATCAACGGGAACACATACGCCATCGGTAGCAACAGGAACAGCTGTCGCGACAGCGAGAGGAATATAGAAACCTTTACTTTTCCGATGCTCTGGAAGAAATGTGTGATGGTAGCCTGCGCGCCTACCACGAAGAACACCAGCATATCCAGTTTGATACCCGTGGCCGACAGTTCTATAAGTGTTTCGTCGGTGGTAAAGATACGGGCTATCTCGCGGGGGAAAAGCATCGACAGTATCCAACCAACCAGCAGGATTGTCGTAGCACACCCGATAGCCATAAAAAGGCATCGCAACATGCGGTCGTACTTCTCGGCACCGTAATTATAGCCCACGATAGGCTGCATGCCTTGGCACACACCCATCACAAACATAAAGAACATCATCACCACCGAGTTGGCTATCGAATAGGCACCCACTGCCATATCGCCACCATAGCGTACGAACTGGTTATTCATGAAAATCACGATCACGCACGATGTAACGTTCATCAGGAATGGCGATATACCAATAGCAATAATATTACTTACTAATCGTTTCTTCAGTCTATAGATACCATGCTTCAGGTGCAATATCTCGTTCTTGTTCGAGAAAAGCCACAACTGCCAGCACATAGCAATGGTCTGTGATGTTACGGTAGCCAAAGCTGCACCACGAATGCCCCAACGGAACCACCATACAAACGCCAGCACCAGCAATATGTTCATGCCCACAGTAAACAGCACCGAGTACATGGCATATTTGGGCTTACCTGCAGCACGCAGCACAGCGTTCATACCAAAATACATGTGGGTCATTACGTTACCCAGCAGAATAACCGTCATAAACTCGCGTGCATAAGGCAATGTGACTTCGCTGGCACCGAAGAAATACAGGATAGGATCCAGGAACATCAGACAGATAACCATGAATGAGAAACCGATAATCAGGTTCAGCGTCAGGGTATTTCCTAACAGATTCTGAGCCGTAGGATAATCCTTCTGCCCCAGCTTTACACTAATGCTGGCACTCGACCCCACACCTACTGCTGCACCAAAGGCTGCACTCAGGTTCATAAAGGGAAAGGTAATGCCTAAGCCCGCAATAGCCTCGGGGCCTACAATCTGACCGATCATAGCACGGTCGATGATATTATAGAGACTCGAAGCCGACATGGCCACAATAGCCGGCAATGCATATTGCCACAGTAATTGTCCTACAGGTTTCGTGCCCAGCGCCAAAGTGGTTTGTTTATTATCACTCATCTGTTTACTATTCATCATTTCGTGTGCAAAGATACAAAAAAAAATGCAACATACATTACTACACTATGACTTTTTCATAATCTTTAAGGAGAAGTCTGTTTAGAACGTATTTTTCTCTAAGTACTTTTCACATGCAAAGTAGTTAACGTGCAAAAATTCTTTAGGTACTTTTCAAAAAAAACGGATTTAGAGTTTGAATAAACATACAAAAGTCTTGGTGCTTTCGTTTTTTTTATCTAACTTTGCAGTCGTTATGAGAAAAGCCTTGCTATTATTCTGGTTGATAACAGTTGCACTGACCTATTGTTTATCCCTTAGCGCAACCACGCCCCCAAAGAAAAAGTATCCTGGGGGCAAGTGCTTTATCTGGCGCTACACGTTGGTGGATAAGCGCGAATCGAGCTACACGCTCGACCGGCCGCAACGCTGGCTCTCAAACAAGAGTATTGAGCGCCGCCGGAAACAAGGATTAGCCTTAGATTCCACCGACCTCCCCATCAGTAGCGGTTATCTGAAAGCTATTGAGCACCTGACCAACGAGGCCAATCGCAACATCAAACGATCGGGCGTCCCATCGCTGGTAATAGGCACCAGCCGCTGGAACAATACTGTTTTGGTTCGTTCAGCCGACACTACCTTGCTTAAGAAATTAGGTGAGCAAGCTTATGTAAAACACTGCGAACAAGTATGGGAAGCACCTGACAGTATTGAGCGACAGATCAAGACCAAGCCCAACTTTGAATTCAATCCATGGGATAGTGTTAAGGGCACTTTTTATGGGCATGGTCGCGATCAAATAGAGATGCTGAACGGCCAGCGCCTGCACAACATCGGCTTTCGTGGCAAAGGCATCACCATTGCAATCCTCGATGGCGGATTCATGAATTGCGATCAAATTCCAGCTTTCCAACATATACTAATTGCCGGTGCCAAGGATTTTGTATATCCACAAAGTCCACATTTCTATCAAGAAACCGACCACGGCACAAAAGTCCTCTCGACAATGGCTACCAATGAGCCCGAAGTACTTGTTGGAACAGCTCCTGAGGCACGCTATTGGCTACTCCGTTGCGAAGACCAACAGACCGAACAGCCTGTAGAAGAGGATTACTGGGCGATGGCAGCTGAATTTGCCGACTCATTGGGAGCCGACATCATCACCTCGAGTTTGGGATACACCGAATACGACAATCGGCCAGGCTATTACCACCAGCACGACCTTGACGGGCACACAGCCCTCATCTCGCGCACAGCTTCAATGCTGGCACATAAAGGAATCATTCTAGTCAACTCGGCAGGTAATAGTGGCATGGGGCCATGGAAAAAAATCACCTTTCCTGCCGATGCCAATGACATACTGACCGTTGGTGCCCTTAATGTAGAGCGCACTAATGCCCCGTTCAGTGGTGTTGGACCTACACAAGACATGCGCGTCAAGCCAGATATCATGGCCTTAGGCAGTCCTGCCCACTTGCTATCGGGGCGCGGTTCCGTCATCCGCGATATGGGCACATCGTTTTCCACCCCCATCGTGGCAGGTCTGGTGGCTTGCCTTTGGCAAGCGCTCCCTGAAAAGTCAGCTCTCGACATCATTGATTTAGTACGTCAGCATAGCAGCAACTACCAGAAACCTGACAATATCTACGGCTATGGTGTGCCTAACTTCTGGCGTGCCTATATGATAGGGCATTACGCAAACGAATAATAAAGCATGAATCAAGCACAACATATAACATTATTCGAACTAAATCGGCTGGTACGAGAGATCATCGAAGATGCGCTGCCCACGGAATACTGGGTAGAAGCAGAATTGAGCGAATGCCGCGAGAGCCGTGGACATTGTTATATGGAACTGATACAAAAAGATGAACAGACTGCCACCCCTATAGCCAAAGCCTCAGCCAAATGCTGGGCCAACAAGTGGCTCACCATCCGCCCCTATTTCGAGCGAACCACAGGTCAGCAACTACACGCAGGCATGAAGGTTCTACTGCTAGTTTATCCGCAGTTCCACGAAGCTTATGGATTCTCATGGATAGTGACGGATATAGACCCCACATACACCCTCGGAGATATGGCGCGTAAGCGCCAGGAGATTATCCGACAGCTGAAGGCCGAAGGCGTGTTCGACTTACAGAAAAGCCTTCGACTACCTACATTCTGTCAACGGATTGCTGTAATTTCCAGCCAGACTGCTGCTGGTTATGGCGACTTCTGCAAACAGCTCAACAACAATCCTTACGGATTTCAGTTCTGCATCCAACTATTTCCCGCCATCATGCAAGGAGAAGGTGTAGAACAAAGCATTATCCAGGCACTAGAATGCATTTACGATGAGCCATTTGACTGTGCTGTGATTATCCGAGGCGGTGGTGCCACCAGCGACATGAGCGGCTTCGACACATTAGCCCTGGCCGAGCATGTAGCCAATTTCCCTATACCTATTATTACGGGTATAGGTCACGACCGCGACGAGAGCGTACTCGACATGATATCGTACGCACGCGTAAAAACACCTACTGCAGCTGCCACCTCACTTATCGACCATCTGAAAGGCGTTCTCGAAACCATTGAGGGGACCCAAAGCCTCATCATGCATTACGCTCAGCAGAAAAGTGCTTCCACCCGCAATCAGTTGTTAGTTCTCTCCGAAACCATTTCCAGGTTGTTCTCACTGGTCAAAACACGTCAGGATGCAAAAGTCGATTCTCTAAACAACCGACTGCTCAGTATGATGCAACAAAAGATATCAGATGCCAACCATCAACTATCAGTTCTCGAATCAAAGATGCCAATCCTTTTGGAGCACCGATTCACCAGCGAAAGCTACCGCCTGCAGCTGATGGAAGAGAAGTTAAAAGCACTTGATCCCACCTTACTGCTGGCTCGCGGCTACAGTATAACCCTCCACAATGGCAAGGCTGTTAAGGATGCCTCTGTCCTCAAACCAGGCACAGACATAGAAACACGTGTAGCCCACGGAACCATACATTCAATAGTCACAACATCATCATAATATGGAAAAAGAACAAAAATACGAGGCTGCCATAGCCGAACTGCAAACCATCGTTCGTAAAATGGAGAATGACGAATTCGACATCGACCAGATGGCAGAACAATTGAAACGCGCCCAGGAATTGATTAAGCTTTGCAAGGCCAAATTGACAAAAACTGACGCAGAAATCAAGAAAATACTTACAGATCAGTAATTTTTCGAATAAAAATTCTTTGATTTGATATTTATTACGTACATTTGCGTGCAAATTTGAAACTTTAACATAGAAAAAAAATAGAAATATGAAGAATTTGGATTGGGGTAGTCTGTCATTTGGCTACATGAAGACCGACTACAATGTACGTTGCTACTATCGCGACGGGGAATGGGGAGAAATAGAAGTTTGCTCCGACGAGTATCTGAAACTGCACATGGCAGCAACCTGCCTGCATTACGGTCAGGAGGCATTCGAGGGTCTGAAAGCCTATCGCTGCCCAGACGGCAAGGTGCGCGTCTTTCGTGTTGATGAGAACGCCAAGCGCCTGCAAAGCACCTGTCGAGGAATCATGATGCCAGAGGTTTCAACCGAACTGTTTACAGAAATGGTCAAGAAAGTAGTCCGCCTCAACCAGGAATGGATTCCAACCTACGAAAGTGGCGCCACACTTTATATTCGCCCGTTACTCATCGGCACCAGCGCACAGGTAGGCGTTCACCCTGCTAAGGAATACTGCTTCCTCATCTTTGTCACTCCAGTTGGCCCATACTTCAAGGGAGGTTTCTCAAGCAATCCTTACGTCATCGTTCGTGATTACGACCGCTCAGCCCCTCTGGGCACAGGTAAGTATAAAGTAGGCGGAAACTACGCTGCTTCGCTTTTTGCCAACAATCTGGCTCACGAGAAGGGCTATGCATGCGAGTTCTATCTCGACGCCAAGGAAAAGAAATACATTGACGAGTGCGGCGCAGCCAATTTCTTTGGTATCAAGAACAATACCTATATCACCCCTGAGTCGACCTCTATCCTACCCTCTATCACTAATAAGAGTCTGATGCAGGTTGCTGAGGACTTAGGCATGAAGGTTGAACGTCGTCCTATTCCTGAGGAAGAACTTGAGACTTTCGAGGAGGCAGGTGCTTGCGGAACTGCAGCAGTGATTTCACCTATTTCATACATTGACGACCTGGACACCGGCAAACGCTATTCATTCGGCGAAAAACCAGGACCACAGTCAAAGAAACTGTTCGACACTCTGCGTGGCATCCAGTACGGAGAGATTGAAGACAAGCACGGTTGGACAACTATTGTCATCGACTAATCCGAGAATTCGCAAGTATGAAAGAGCTACCTACACTCGGATTTGTAGAGGCCATCAAACTGGCCTCAAGCCGCATTTTGGATTTCAAAGGTCGTAGCCGTCGCTCAGAATTCTGGTGGTGGATGCTGGTGGTTATAGTTGCGGGATGGATTCTCGATATGTTCACCTCTAACTTGCTGGTTAATGCCATCACCTCCATCATCTCCATGTTCTTCGGTCTGGCAGCAACTGCTCGTCGACTGCACGACTCTGGAAAGAGTGCACTATGGGTTTACATTAGTTATGCCTTAGGATGTTTATTCAATCTCTATTTCTCAACATCCACAACCATGAACAAGCTCATGGAAGAAGCAAGCTACGGCTCTATAAGCCAGCACGCCATGGAGAAGATTGTTGAGAACGGCATGGGTGAGATGGCATGCATTGGGCTCCTTTCCTTCATCCACGGACTCATGGCACTCATCGTGTTTATCATGTGTTTGTTCGACAGCAAACCAGAGCCCAACCAATACGGTGAATCGCCAAAATATATCAACGAAACAGAAGCTTAAAGAAAAAGCCTCGCTCGAATGTTGAGCGAGGCTTTTCTTATTTATTCATGCCAACGATTTTCGTCGCAGGTTTTTCTTTATTTCTCCTATTCACTACTGTAACAACCGATTGTGCCAGGTTAATGAAAGCCAAACCAGTAGCAGTGTCGCTACTAAGTGCAGCAGGCTCACCCTTGTCACCATTCTCACAAATACTCTGCACTAACGGGATCTGAGCAAGCAACGGCACCTGCATTTCCTCGGCCAACTGCTTACAGCCCTCCTTACCAAAGATGTAATACTTATTCTCTGGCAGTTCGGCAGGCGTAAACCATGCCATGTTCTCTATTAGTCCCAATATAGGCACGTTAACCTTCTCATTACGGTACATATCAATACCCTTACGTGCATCAGCCAGTGCCACTTGCTGTGGGGTTGACACGATTACCGCTCCTGTGATAGGCAATGTCTGTAGCAATGTCAAGTGAATATCGCTGGTACCTGGAGGTGTATCCAGAATAAAGTAGTCCAGTTCACCCCAATCGGCATCAGCTATCAACTGCTTCAACGCACTCGTAGCCATACCACCACGCCAAAGCGTGGCTGTAGTAGGTGATACAAAGAAACCTATCGACAGAAGTTTTACCCCATATTTCTCAATCGGACAGATCAAATCCCTGCCATCCTTTTTCACAGCGTAAGGTTGCTCGTCCTCAACATGAAACATCTTTGGCATCGACGGACCGAAAATATCAGTATCCAGCAGACCAACCTTATAACCCAGTCGGGCCAAAGCAATAGCCAAGTTAGCCGATACAGTACTCTTACCTACACCACCCTTGCCAGAACTCACAGCAATGATATTCTTCACACCAGGAAGCATCTCGCCAACCTCTGGACGTGGCTTTGACTTGAATTCTGTTTCAATATCTACCTCTACATCCTTACCACAGTAGTATTTAACAGCCGCCTCAGCAGCCTTTACAGTAGACTTAAGGAACGGATCTGTATCACGTGGGAACTCCAGAACCACCTTTACTTTCCAGTTTTCACCATCCTGCTGTGGAGCAGCCACCGCCGGTGTATCAGCCACCATACCGCTCTCTACAAGATTCTTCTTGGTGCCAGCATACGTTACCGTAGCCAAGGCATCCATCACCATTTTGGGATATATTACGTTTTCCATCTTCTTATTTTGCTTTATCCAAACTGCTACGCTTCGATCGGTGATAGCTGCGATAGTCATCCAGTTCAATCTCCACCTCAGGCTCTACCAGTTCGCCTGTACGAGGCAAGTTCCATTTCATATATTTAATATTCAATCCGCGAGCTATCCACATTCCTTCGTAATAAGTCTGTATAGCCAGGATTTTCTTCGTAACATCGTCGATACGCCCATCGTGATACAGATCCTCTGTACGGAAAATCACGGGCAACGAATTTTTCTCTACCATATAGCTACTATAGGTGAACAGGAAGTTCGAGTCTGTCTTCAGATGTATCACGCCACCATCCACCAGAAATTTACGATAGCGGTTCATAAAATAGGTAGATGTCAATCGCTTACGCGGATTCTTCATCTGCGGATCGCTGAATGTTAGCCAGATCTCCTGCACTTCATCCTCAGCAAAGAAACGTTCAATTATTTCAATATTCGTACGCAGAAAAGCCACATTCTTCAGTTCCTCGTTCAAGGCCTGTGTCGCTCCCGTCCACATTCGTGCGCCCTTAATGTCAACGCCAATAAAATTCATATCGGGATACAATTTGGCCAGTTCCACTGTATACTCTCCCTTACCGCAACCAAGTTCCAGTACTATCGGGCTATTGTTGTGGAAATACTGCTCGTGCCAGTGCCCCTTCATTTCAAAGGGCACATTCTCAATCACCGAAAACGGATATTGGAACACATTCCCGTACGTTTCCATGTCCGCAAATTTAGCTAACTTTCCTTTTCCCATAATTAAAATTGTGCTGCAAAGTTACGAATAAGCGCGCAAATATCCAAATTTTTCTCCAAAAACATTGTGTAGAACGAGGTACGTATATACAATCAGAGCCAAAGGATGCCCACATCATAGTGAGGCATTCTTTGTAACATAACAACACCTAAAAACAACTATTAAAGCATAATTATTTAAAAAAAAAAATGTTTTTCTATCTAAATTATGTAGAAAAATTGTACCTTTGTACCATTCTTTACTAAAAACAAAAAACTTTTGATATGGCTACAATAAAGATTCTGAGTGTAGACGACGAGGCACCATTGGAGTTGCTGATGAAACAATACTTCAGACGCAAGATACGAAACGGCGAATATGAATTCTATTTTGCCCACAATGGTTTGGAGGCACTTGCCATACTATATAATCACCCTGACATCGAGATTATCCTGAGCGACATTAATATGCCAGAAATGGACGGACTGACGTTGTTGGCCAAGGTAAACGAGATGAACAATCCCGCCTTACGCGTGATAATGGTGAGTGCTTATGGCGACATGAAAAACATTCGACAGGCCATGAACAACGGTGCTTTTGACTTTGCCACGAAACCAATAGACATGGACGACCTAAGTCTGACAATCGAGAAGGCTATCGAGCAGATTCGTTTTGTACATGAAACACAGAAGGAGCACACTCAATTGGAATCACTGAAAAAAGACCTGACAATAGCTAGAGATATACAACAGTATATTCTACCACAGGTTTTCCCGCCCTTCCCCGAAGACATCGACAAACTGGATATTTACGCCTCAATGGAAGCTGCCAAGGATATAGGTGGCGACTTCTTTGATTTCTTCCGCATTGACAATGATCGCATAGCCTTGGTCATTGCCGACGTGTGTGGCAAAGGCATACCCGCAGCCTTATTTATGGCTGTGAGTCGTACAATGATTCACTCGAAAGGTAAGCAATGCGATAGTGCCCGTGAATGCATGACTGAATCAAATCGGCTACTGGCCGCCTATTCTGTGGACAGCATGTTTATAACGGTATTCTACGCCATTTACAACACAAAGACGGGATTCATCAATTATTGCAATGCAGGCCACAATCCCCCACACCTATTACATGCCAACGGCACTATAGAGGGATTGCCCCTATCCAAGAATACCATCGTGGGGGCCTTGGATGGTTTAGACTTCCAAGAAGAAACACTACAACTGGAACATGGCGACACACTGGTAATGTACACAGATGGCGTGACTGAGGCAATGAATCCGGCTTACGAGGAATTCGGCAGGGAACGACTAAACCAGATATTGGTTAGTATGCCCCATCAGAGTTGCCAGCAGATGGTAGAATCTATTAAAGCAGGCATCAAGACCTTTGTAGAGGATGCGGAACAGAGCGACGATATCACCATGTTGATACTCAAACGAAAATGATTAGAAATATCATCATAGGTAGTCTGAGCATGCTATTAGTGGTAGCAATAGCAATTGGACTCTATATGCATCATAGTGACAACGAGCGCATCAGCGAGTTGGAGTCGCAGATAAACGCATTGCGCAAAAAGGAGAAGCAGTCGGAAGTTGACCGTCGAGTAAGCAAGCAAATGGAGGAGATAGCCTACGGCCAGCAAGTTCTCTCTGAGGAGCGCAGTCGCGAGGCCATCCTCCAGTCGGAGATAGCCCAAAAGATGACACTCCGCTCGGAGGCTGAACGACAAAAGGCTATCCAAGCCCAGGGTTTCGCCGAACTATCAGCTCAGGAAGCTATTGATGCCTACCAGATGGCCGAATCACAGCGCCGCCAGGCTGAACACGCAAAGCAGGTGACCGACACGCTGAACTACATTTCGTTAGGACGCACGCTTGGATCCCAATCGTACGCCATTTTCCAAACTGGCGATACGGAGTTAGGTAACATTCTGGCCTATGCCTCATATCAATATACCAAAGACTACAATGGTGATTTATATGCTCCCGCGGTATTTCAAGCTTTGATACAATCAGCAGGAGGTCGCCAAAATTTCAACATCCATAATGGCAGCATTACGTGTATCGAGACATCGCCGAATAACGACCGTCTGTTGACAGTAAGTACCTATGGCGAAATATACGCTCACAAAATGCAGGGAAATCAGATGCAGACCACACGGTTAATGAGCGACAAGCACTACTGTTTCCGCGATGCTTTCTCTTCAAAAAACGGCAAAGACTACGTCATCAGTCATACAGGTCATTTAGTGGTGATTGAACAGAATCATCCACGCATCGTCACGCTGGAAAACATGGAACGCCCCTTCAGTCTTAAACTCATGAACAATGGACGACAGTTACTGATTATCAGCGAAAACAGCTTAGCCTTATTAGATATAACAACAGATAGAATAATTGGCATGCGTCAATTGAATTTCCGTGTGAGCTGCACAGGCAGACGAGACAATAAGCCTCTTTTGTTCGATAATAAGGGCTACATGCATCTTGTGAACGGTCTCGACAAAATGACCAACGAGAAAGTTCCTGTACAAGGATTAGTAACAGCCTTTGCCAGCAGTGCCAACGAACACCTGAGCGCTTATGGCATGAATGACGGAATCATCTGGCTGGTTGACAAACACGGCAAGATGCACAAGCTGGCGGGTCATCTCTCAAAAATCACCAAAATGAAAATCAACGGGAGACGTCTCTATTCATCCAGTTATGATGGCAAGCTGCTATTTTGGATGACAGGTGATACGCAGATAACCCCCATCACGCTTTTCCAGTCGGGCAGTTGGTTGACCAATTTCACCTTTAGCAACGACAAGGATTACATCTGGACAGGTAATTACAACGGTACCATGACCCGATACCTCATCTCGCTAAAGCAGATTGCCCAACGCATACGTCAGAAAGTCAACCGCAATCTAACACAGGAGGAGTGGAACTATTACGTAGGAAAGGGTATTCCATACAAAAAACTGATAGTTGAGAATTAAGCATTAAGAACTATGATTAAGACCATCAAAATACTCGTTATCTGCCTGCTATCAACTATCCATTGCTTAGCACAGGGATTACCACTGATTAGAAACTACACAGCTGCCGAATATGGCGGACACAATCGATGCTACGACATCGAGACGGGAGAAGACGGCACCATATATATAGCAAACTTTGAAGGACTACTGTACTACGATCACGCCCAATGGCGTATGATCCACACCCCAGGTATCAGTCGCGTCACAGTAATTTACCGCGACAGCAACAATACTATCTGGGTAGGCGGCTACAACTTCTTTGCTCGTTTGCAGAAACGCGCCAACGGTGAACTAATGATGCAAACCTTCGGTAACGACGGAATGTTCAACGGTGAAGTAATGGAGATTTTCGAAGACGAAGGGCGCTTACAGTTCGTGGCCAGTGACAACAATATCTACGAGGTACGCAACAACTCTTTTGTACTGCACAAGCACACCAATGCAAATTTCAGGATTGGTGTGGAGTCGGACATCGTATCACTCGAGGCTCTGAAAGCCGATAGTAAAGACGCACTACTCAAAGATATCACTCAGACAGAAGATATTGGCGGAGGCCTTCAGGTTAAAGTCAAGAAGAACAAAGGTCTGATTATTGCCGATAGTCAAGGCCACGAGCTCTACACTATCACCGAAGCCAACGGTCTCTGCTCTAATCAGGTGGCTTATCTGGCCTACGATGGACACGGCAGACTCTGGGGGGCAACCCTTCACGGAATTTTCTCGATAGAACTGCCATCAGTATACAGCTATTTCCTGCCAAAAGATGGGTTAACAGGAGAGGTTCACACTATCATAGCCTTCAACAACAAGATATATGTAGGAACCAGCAACGGCCTATTCACAATGGCTCAAAGACAATGCAAACGCATGCCTGAGATCAGCAATATCTGCTGGACACTATGCAAAAGCCGCGACGAACTGTTAGCAGCAACATCGAGTGGCATTTACCGCATTACACGAGGCGGGAATGTAAGTCGATTAACCACAAACTCAACCACCTCCATGCTGGTCGATGGCAACAAGGTGTACGCTGGCGAACCTGATGGTGTATGGTGTTATCAGCAAGATTTCAAAATGAAGGCGAAAGAAAACGACTTACCATTGGTGACAGACATCCGTAAAAATGCGCAAGGCGATCTCTGGTTCATGAATGTCCACGGCAAAACCATTGGTAAATACCCCGGAAAACAAAGAGCTCCCATTGACGAGCTGCCCAAGAATCTACTTATGCCACTCAGCGACATTGAAATCAAAGCCCAATACCGCTACGGAAACCAAATATGGATAGGTGGCGATGAAATCCTAGCTATTATCGACACCGACAAGAAAGAACTGGCAAAACTCACCGATTGCCGCACCGTACGCTTCAGCGCCATCACCATGGGTAATGACAGCGTGTTATGGGGCGGCTACGGCAAGATGCCCCAGAGTTTCGAACAGTTTGGTAGCAACGAGAGACATCTGCATTTCTATTACACCCTCAACAGTGTACCACTATCCGGAAAGACTCTGTACCGATATAAGTTGAATCATAACAAATGGAGTTCTTGGACAGAAAAGCAGGATATTGAATTTCTTAACCTGCCCTACGGTTCATTCACCCTAAGCGTTCAGGCTCAGCTGGCTAATGGCGAGCTATCGGATGTGACCACCATCAATTTCAGTATCGCCTATCCGTTGCTAATGCGCTGGTACATGGTGGTACTCTACTGCCTCGCATTGTTTTATCTGATGTATCTACTATTTCGCTACCGACTTAAGCGACTGCAGAAAGATAAGATCAAGTTGGAGCATATCGTTGAGGAACGTACTGCCGACCTGCGCAATGCACAGAGCGAGCTGATCAGACAAGAGAAGATGGCAACGGTGGGTAAACTGACAGAAGGACTGATTGACCGTATATTAAATCCGATGAACTATATCATCAACTTCTCAAAGATGTCGAACGATCTGCTGAAAGATTTGAAAGAGAACATCGACCACAATAAAGACAATATGAATGCCGACGACTACGAAGACACGCTCGACGTGCTCGGCATGTTGACAGAGAATCTCACGTCGGTCGATCAATATGGTCAGAACACCACGCGCACACTTAAAGCCATGGAGGAGATGTTGAAAGACCGTACTGGCGGTTATGTGGATATGGATATGTTGCCTGTACTGCAGCAGGATGAGAAGATGGTACGCAACTATTTTGCCAAGGAGCAGGAGCAATACAACATTCATATTTCCTTCAACCTGCCCACAAGTGCTATGCCCTTACATGGTAACCCCGATATGCTGAGCAAAACTATGATGAGCCTGATAGGTAATGCCATCTATGCTGTTGTAAAAAAGGCACAGCGCACATCCTATCAACCAGAGGTTAAGCTCAACGTTAGCGATGACGGAAACAAGTACGTACTAAAGATCTGCGACAACGGTATCGGCATCGAAGAGAAGATTCTCCCCAAGGTCTTCGATCCATTCTTCACCACAAAGACCACTGGCGAGGCAGCAGGCGTGGGTCTGTACCTGAGTCGTGAGATTGTGCAGAACCATGGTGGCGAAATCAGCGTAGCGTCAGTTAAGGACGAATACACAGAGTTTACGATCATATTACCTAAAACGAAATCGGTATGAATGAGATTGAGCAATTAAAAGAGCAACTACAAAAACAGGAGAAGTTGGCTTCACTCGGTTTACTGAGTGCAGGCATTGCACACGAGATACAAAACCCATTGAACTTTGTCATCAACTTTTCTAAGATGACCAACAAGTTGCTAGACGATCTGACCGCTGTTGTGGAAGACAATGCTGACCATATGCCAGAAAGCGATCGAGAGGATCTCTACGACATTGTAGCCGACATCAAGGAAAATATGACTCAGATCAAGGAGAATGGCGAACGGGCTGTAAGCATTATCCAAGGCATCCTGCTCGTATCGCGCGGCAAAGAGAACGAGTTTCTGCCATCCGACATCTGCCATATCGTTAAGGAGTACACTCACCTCTCATATCATGCCATGCGCGCAAACTATCAGGGATTTAATGTCACTATCCACGAACAGTATCAGGACAATATGCCACAGATGATGGTTATACCACAGGACTTGAGCCGCGCTGTACTAAACGTAATGAATAATGCTTGCTATGCGGTATGGAGAAAGGCACAGGAGATAGGCAATGATTATACTCCTGAAATCAGCATCAATGTAGCCACCCAAGACAACAACCTGGTAATTAGTATTACTGATAATGGCGAAGGCATGAGCGACGAAGTGCAACAACGGCTGTTTGAGAACTTCTTCACCACCAAGCCGATAGGTCATGGTACAGGCCTTGGCATGAGTATTACGCGCGACATTATTGAGAACAAACATGGTGGAAAGCTCACATTCAATACGACCTTAGGTCAGGGCACCACCTTCACCTTCACAATCCCCATCAAGAAATGAAAAAAAGTATCACCATATTACTCTTCCTACTCAGCGCCAGTTTGGTACATGCACAGAACGATACAAGGATGCGTGAGGTGTATGTCCAGGCTGAGAGCGACTACCAAGTAGGACGTATAGAACAGGCGCGCGAGGCATTAATGGAGAATCTCAGTTCATTTCATGGTAACCTGCGACAGAACGCCCTCCATCTCATTGCCCTCAGCCATCTGGCAAGCTACGACATCAAACAGACAGAACAGTACGCCAAGCAGTTATTGCAGGAAAATCCCTACTATACCCCATCGTCGAACGACCCGGCTGCTTTTGTAGATATCATCAACAGCATTAAGGCTGGTATGACAGCCACTATCACCACAGCATCCAGCCAGGCTGAGAGTCTGGCCGAGGTACCTGTTCCCACAACACTTATCACTGCAGAGATGATTGAATTCAGTGGCGCACGCAACCTGCAGGAAGTGCTGGCTGCCTATGTGCCAGGTATGAATATCATTGACTGTAACGACGATATCAACATCGCCATGCGTGGCATCTACAGTAATACCCAGGAGAAAATTCTCATCATGCTTAACGGCCACCGCATGAATAGCTTTGCCACTAATACTTCCGCCCCTGACTACAGCGTATCTTTAGAGAAAATAAAACAGATTGAGGTTCTGCGTGGCCCAGCCTCTTCGCTCTATGGTGGCGTAGCACTAACCGCTGTGGTCAACATCATCACCAAGCAAGGCGCCGATGTTGACGGCATGCAAGCTAAAGCTACCACTGGTAACCACGGGCAGATCAAAGTTGATGCCCTGTTCGGCAAGCGCTATTTCGATATCGACATGCTCATCTGGGGCAGTGTGTATCGCAACAGCGGCGAGAAATACAATGTGACCAACGAACGTAAAGGTGAGAGTCAGGTTAGTATGCCAGTTGACTATGTCCGCATCGGCCGTGTCGGTGACCATCCGACCTACGACTTCGGTCTTCAACTGGGTTATAAGGGCATACAGTTCATGTACGACACGCATTTCTCACAGATTGTATCCCCATTTACATTAGCATCGCTGGCCCTCTCGTACGATTACGACCGCTATCGCACATTCAACGGATTAGCTCCTTGTTTCAGTGTCTATTCACATCATGCCGACCTGAGCTACAGCCACAAATTAGGCGACCTCAGTCTAAAAGTATCAGCCACATACGACAAATCGGACCTGACACGCTATCAGGTTGTCAGCGATGCAGCTGTTCCCACCCTTAGTTTGATTCTCCCATTGCCTGAGGCGATGCTCGACATGTTCACAAATAGTGGTGGTCTGTCGCGCTACGTCAACGGGCAGGAACAGGATTATGGTTTCCAGCTAAAAGGTAACTATGCCTATACCTTGGGCGATGACCATAAAGGCAATATCGGTTTCGGTGCCGAGTTCGACCACTTCCAACTCGATGATTTCCGCTACCAAATAGGCTACAATTTTGAAGAAGCCCTCCCAGAATCTCCAACCCTGCGCGATGCAGGAATAGGTAGAGAGAACAGTGCCGATGCCTACCTACAGCTGAAACACCAGTGGCGTTCGTTCATCCTCAACGCAGGTATGCGATACGACTATAAGAGTCGCTACGACCATTCGAAGATACGTGAGTTGTCGCCTCGCATAGCCCTCATCCTGCTGCGTCCCAAATGGAGCGTCCGACTCAGCTACTCAAAATCGTTTGTCGATGCGCCTTATATCTATCGCAAGGCCAACGTGATGACAACACTAATGAGCGAAAGCAGTGCAGATCCAATCCCCCTATCGCCAGAGCGCGTACATTCGTTCCAGCTTTCCTTTGCAGGAAACAACTGGAAGAAGGGATTTGACTTCGAAATCAACGGTTTCTACAACCGTGCTACCGATTTGATTCTGACCAGCCTCCTTGACTATAGTAACGCCAGCCAGAACAAGACCTGCGGCGTAGAGTTGATGGCCAGTTACAAGCAGCCACAATTCAGCGCCAACTGGAATCTGACCTGGACGCATACCTTTAGGTCGAATCTCATAGATCTGGGACTTCCAGAAGCCTTATCAGCTGACTATTCCAATATTATTGACACCAACAACAATACGCCAGCTATCATGTCAAATCTCGTACTCGGTTGGCAGGCAACGCCTCAGCTGAAACTTCATACGCATCTATGCTTTGAGGGACGCCAAGAATCCTTTAATGCAGACCTTGAGAAGTATATCCACAGCTATGTAAGCTATTACCAATATTTGACGTACGAGAGCATGGGTATGACAGAACAGGCTGATGCCGCCTGGAAAGAAGCGCTCTCTACCGTCAAATACGTCACCCTGCACAAAGAGATGTCGGCCCGCGCTATTCTGAATCTCGGTGGCGAGTATGCCTTAGGGAACATCACCTTCGGGCTGAACATCCACAATCTGCTGGGCACACGTTACTACCGTAGCGGAATGAACACCAACATCATCCCTCAGCAAGGACGTTGGTTCACAGCCAGCATAGGTATCAAGATATGATTCTCATTTGTTAAACAATAAATACAATCAACTCATTATAAACATGAAACAAGTCTTTTTCTCAGTTGTTTTCATACTCCTTTCAGCGACAGCTGTCTGGGGGCAGCCAACATCAGCTATCGACCAGTTGAAGGCCGATCCTCGTAAAGCATACGGCAACGACTATCCGTACCAGTTGGCAATTCCTCGACTCACAAAGGCACCAAGTGGATACAAGCCCTTTTACATCAGTCACTACGCACGGCATGGCTCACGCTACTACTGGAGCAGTTCGCTCTACAAAGAACTCGACACCCTGCTTACTACTGCTCATCAGAAACAGTTGCTCACTCCCGTGGGCGAGACTTTCCGCCAGAAGTTCATGGCAGCCAAACAGGAACTACAAACAGGTGTCAGCGAACTCACCGAACTGGGATGGCAACAGCATCAGGGCATCGCCCGCATCATGTACAACAACTTCCCCGAGGTTTTCAAGAAGGGCGGCAATGTGCTGGCCGTATCGTCGCTGGTAGGCCGTTGCGTGCTCAGCATGTCGGCCTTCTGTCAGGAGCTGGTGCAATGCAATCCCAAACTTGAAATCCGCGAGCAATCATCACGCTTCACTCTTGATGCCGTAGTGCCTACCGACGGACAGAATCCAGTGAAGCACAACTACCCCAGATACGTCAAGCCCCGCTACGAGAAGAACATGAAAAACTTTAAGCGCGAGCACGGGCTACGCGACAAGATTGCCAAACGCATGTTCGTGAGCACCGAAGGGTTGCCTGGCAACATCCACCACATCACCAGCAACCTTATCAACCTCTACACCTCGCTGCCCAGCATTGGTCACGAGGGCATGATGGAAGGTATTATGAGCGACGAGGAAATAGCCTCTGAGTGGGAAGGTGGGAACTTGGGATCCTACTCATGGGTATTCGGTCCGCAGTATCAGATGATTCCTATCTTGCAGGATATTCTGCAGAAAGCCTCTGCTGCTATCGATGGCAGTAGCGACCATGTGGCCGACCTGCGTTTCGGGCACGACACCTGCATCGGCCCGCTTACCGTGCTCATGGGCATCAATGGTGCCGACCTCGACCCCGAAGACCCCTACGAGGTAAAGAACATCTATCAAAACTGGGAAACCTGCAAGGCTTCTAACATCCAGCTCATCTTCTACCGCAGCAACAAGCCTGGTGCCGACACCTTAGTGAAATGCCTACTCAATGGCAACGAGGCCAAGCTGCCTGTTCCAACCCAGAGCTATCCCTATTATAAATGGTCCGACTTCCTGCAATTCTATACCCAGCGTTGCAACAAATGATACCCTAACACTAACTCTGCTTTAGTATAACACTAACCCCGCTATAGTATGATACTATCGCGGGGTTAGTGTTAGGGTAAGAAATGGATTTCCCTGGTTATTTTTTGTAGATAGTGACGGTACCACCATCGCTTTGGGCATAGTCGATAAGCAACTGCTGAATGTATTGGGCATTAGCCAATACACGGGCCTCGTCACCATCATAGCCGTTAATGAGCACTACAAGGTGAGTGGTACTAAGCGTCATCTTGGTACGCTCATGGTCACTGGTAGGCGTGCCTACCCCACCCTCTGCATCACGGTACACGGGCAGACCGGCTATATTCAAAGGACCACGCCCTATACCTTCATAAGGCTCGCCCTCGCGGCCAACACCTAACACAAGTTCACCTCCCACGAACTTATCGGCATCAAAACCGCCAATGCTATAGCCATAGGCTATCGAAGCAAGGTTTACGAGGTCGACCAGCGTATCAATCTGATACAACTCCTTGCCCTGCAACATGCGGCGGATGAGCTGTTCGCTGGCTGGACGATAGCGCGAAGGATCCTTGCCACAACGCTTATAAACTGCACGGGTGGCAGCAATACTGGGTTGCAACTTAACGCTCTCGGTAGTCAGTTCGCTACGCAGGCGCTGTTCCACTTGGTGGATGGCATTCCAAAGGCGGTCGTTATATGGCGTATTGACCACCTGAGCCTCAACGCAGGCACCTACAAACTCGGGGCACACGCTGGAAATCTCATCAGAAACTCTAACCTGTATCATTGCTGCATCTCCTGAATAGCGTCGCGGCATTGCTCCATGAGCCAACGAGGGGTGCTGGTGGCTCCACAGATACCTACGCTATGGATACCATCAAGCCACGAAGGGTCAATCTCCTGAGGGGCTTCGACAAGGTGAGAATTAGGGTTAACACTCAGACACTCATTGTAGAGCACTTTTCCATTTGAGCTCTTACGTCCGCACACGAATAAGATAAGGTCGTGCTTGGCAGCAAACTGCGAGATATTGGGCATGCGGTTGGCCACCGAACGACAGATGGTATCAAAGCTCTTGAAAGTGGCCGTTGGCGAGATATGCGTCTTAATATAGTCGATAATACAACGGAACTCGTCGAGCGACTTAGTAGTCTGCGAATAGAGATAGATGTCGCGCGAGAAATCCAGTTTAGTCACCTCGTCACTACTCTCAATAACAATGGCTCTCGACTGGGTTTGTCCTACAAGCCCAAGCACTTCGGCATGACCTTTCTTGCCGAAGATGACAATCTGGGCAGGGGATTGTACCTCACCCGCAAACGTATTGGAGTCATATTGTTCTTTTATACGTTTCTGAAGTTTGAGTACCACAGGACAAGTGGCATCGATAATCTCAATGTCGTTCTGACGAGCCAGTTCGTAGGTCTCAGGAGGTTCGCCATGGGCACGCAGCAATACTTTGGCATGATGCAGCTGGCGCATCTCGTCGTGATTGATGGTAATAAGCCCCATCTCACGTAGGCGCTCGCACTCCATACCGTTATGTACAATATCGCCCAGACAATAAAGCTTTTCGCCTTTGGCAAGCTCCTCCTCGGCTTTCTTGATGGCGGTGGTCACTCCGAAACAAAAGCCACTGCCGTTATCAATCTCAATCTGAATCATTTCTTTAATAAGTCAAAATACATATCCAATAAATCCTGCGCAGCCACAAAACTTGTCTTCTGCCCAGCCAGCACCAACTGTTCAGCAGGTTGCAACTGAGCACGGATGGCGGGATTGTTGTAGAAGTTAAGGCGTAGCTGCTCATTGATGCTCTCATACATCCAGTATTTCGACTGCTCGTTACGTCGATAGTCGAAGTAGCCATTGGCCTTGACAAAGTCGATATACTGGTAGATCATGTCAAAGATTTCCTTGATACCCGTGCCATAGAAACCGCTGTAGCAGAGCACCTGTGGTGTCCAGCCACTATCAGGCATAGGGAAGAAGTGAAGCGCATTTCGGAAGTTGGTAGCAGCCATCTGGCAACGGTCCACATTATCACCATCACACTTATTGATAACTATACCATCCGAGATCTCCATGATACCACGCTTGATGCCTTGCAACTCGTCGCCCGTACCCGCCACCTGAATAAGCAGGAAGAAATCCACCATCGAGTGGCAGGCGGTCTCGCTCTGTCCCACGCCTACGGTCTCAACAAAAATCTTATCAAATCCTGCAGCCTCGCAAAGGATGATAGTCTCACGCGTCTTGCGCGCCACACCGCCCAACGAGCCTGCCGATGGGCTGGGACGGATAAACGACGACGGATGCTGCGCCAGCTTCTCCATACGAGTCTTATCCCCCAGAATAGAGCCCTTAGAACGTTCACTACTGGGATCGATAGCCAGCACAGCCAACTTTCCGCCCTTCTCCTTGAGCACATGCATCCCAAACTCATCAATCGATGTGCTTTTACCAGCACCTGGCACACCACTGATTCCAATACGAACGGAGTTACCACTATAGGGCAGACACTTATTGATGACCTCCTGCGCCCGCGCTTGATGATCAGGATTCGTACTTTCGATAAGGGTGACAGCCTGTGAGAGGATAGTAACATCGCCTTTGAGCACTCCCTCAACCATTTCGCCTACCGAGAGTTCTCGCCGACGATTGCGCTTGAGGTAGGGATTGACAATAGGAGGCTGGTTGACCCCACTGTTCACCTGCAGACCTGCATATTCTGAACTGTTTTCCGGATGTTCCATACAATGAAGAATAAAGGGGTTATTTCTTAATGTTGATATTGACCACCACCTTAGCATGGTCAGGATCGTTGGTAATCATGAGGATACGCGGACGTGTGCGAAGCTTCTGAAGTTCATCGGCATAGCCCGTAATCTTCAGATGGGCACTCTGTCCTGGTTCAATAACACTCTTAGAAAGGGTTACCTTCAGACCACCGGTAAAGAGCTGAAGCGAAGTAATCTTCAGTGATGAATGTCCCATATTTGATAGCGCCACAGTAGCCGACTTCTTGCTCTTACCTCCGAAATCAGTAAAGTCAACATCGGTACTCGACATCTGTAGCTGTGGTGCCAAGTCTTTATTGCCCTTCTCAAACTGCTTCATATCGGGCAGCAATACGGTCACCACCTCGATGGCATTCTCCTGCTTCACCTTGTCACCAGGGTTATGCGCCATATAGAGCGTGGTCTTGTTCAGGCCATAGTCGCGCAGCTTGTCAGAGAGCAACTTCACAGTGATAGTGGCCGAACGACCAGGCAGCAGATGATCAGGACTGGTAATGGCCGAGAGATACGGTGGCAGATGCATCAGGTTAGGTCGCAAGGCTTTCTTACCATTATTAAAGAGGTGTATCTCCTTCACAGGCACATCGCCCTTATTGATATCATCAAACTCGATGGCATCGGCATCCATCAGCAGGTCGCCCAAAGCAATGGGATAGTCGCCCGAATAATCCCTGTAGTCCGACTTCACCACACCTTTCATGGTGAGGTAGAACGGTTTTTTAGTACCGTTGCTCTTCACCAGGCACATCTTTTGGAAATGGCCCAACTGTCGTGCATCGTAGGTCATCCTGATGGTAAACCTGTCACCCACGCCCACCTCCTTAGGATACTCGATACGCGTACAGCCACAATCAGGCTTTACACTCTCGATAACCAGTCGGCGCAGACCTTTATTACGCAGTTCGAACGTGGCAGTGATGGGCTGTTCGTAGCCCGTAGCCCCTACATCGATAGTAGTGGTCTTGACTGTCAGGCGCTGCGCCTGCGCGTCGCACACGAAGCATTGTACAAAGAACAATGATAAATAGATATACTTTGGAATTCTCATCTTTATTTAGTAATATTAATTGTTTGCGAATGGGTTACAGCACGGAACTCAGGCGAGTAGGCGCACTCTACTGTTGCAGTACCTGTCTCGTAGGTTCCTGCACGATCTATGTAGTATTCTGTTTCAATCACATGGGTACCCTTCGATAGCATATCGTAGAAGTAGCATGTGATGTTATCACGAGGAGTGATGTAACCACCATGATGATAACCACTGAGTTGTTTGATTGGTTCCATACATGCAGCACGCTTGTCTACCATCTGAACAAAGTCGTAGTCACGATCGGCAGTGATGGTGATACGTACCTTCACACGATCACCAACCTTCAAATCCTTATTCAGGATTTCTCTCTTGATGGTCAATCCGTTACCGTGATCAGCAATATTTTCCGTCTTCTGGAAGAACTGGGCATAGACAGCACCCCATGATGTACCATCACTGGTCTTGCGGATGGTGAGGCGCTTGCCCTTGGGCAACTGGGTCTTCACGTAGCCCAGAGCAGCCGTAGCCTTAGGCTGAGCCACCGTGCGTGCATCGAGGTTGATGGTAGCCTTTGGCTGGTTCTGTACCAAACGGAACTCCTGTCCTCTGAGGAAAGCATATACTGCATTCACACTATTGATTGGAGTATCCCATGCCTGAGTGCGCTTCTGCTGAAGCAACCAGCGCTGCATCTCGTCGATGGTCTGGAAGTCATCAGGCGTTATCATTTGAAGCGCCTCGATAGCAATACTCTGAGTTGGTATCTTATAGTCGAACCATGAGTAACCAGCACGTGGCGTGTCGTAATAGCGCCCCATATCCTCGCGGAACACGGTGTACTCTTTCAACGACTGGGCATATTCCTTTGCGCGCTGCGTATCAACCTTTGAGAAGATGACAGTCGAGAGAGCTTTGTCGTAGATACTCTGACGTTTGATATCCTTCTTCAGCAACTCGATGAGATAGTCGTTAGCAGCCTGTACATCGGCAGGAAGTGTGCGACCATCAAGAGTAACCAGATAGAGCCACTGCAAAGCCTTGTAACTGGGGAAGCTGACTGTCTCGCCCTTCTTCTCGGCCTTCTTCAGTTCCTTCACCAGATCGACTATCTCGTTGCCCATAAAGCTAAAGGCATTATTAAGCATATCACTTGTAGCACTCTGTTTCTCAGTGAGAGCATTCAGGCGTACCAGCATCTCGCTTACTGCCACAGTCATATAGAACGAGCCAGGCATACCAGGATACCATGTCCAAGCGCCCTCATCATTTTGTAGTTTCTGTAGTTTCTCCACACACTTGTCCAGACGATTATTCATCAGGTTCGCGTCGAAGAAGTTAGCCAGACGATGCTTCTGTTCTGTCTCGTTGTCAGCATCCATCACCCAGGGTGTCTCATTCAGAACCACATCTTTCAGTTCCTGGTTCTTCTCAAGTTGAGATGTGAGCGATGTCTCATGGCCCTTCTCCTGTTGCCAAGCCTCAAACACAGGCTTGATCTGTGGATTATGGTCGATGATATGTTTACCGATACCATTGGCATAGAACGAGGCAGCCAACGAGATGGCATTGTCATCGCGGGGTGCCCCCAGCGTAGGCAGCGCCTGCACCATCAGCCAAACAGGATTATTGGTGTATTCGAGTGTGAGTTTTGTATTCTTGGCACCAGCAGGAACCAGCTTCGAGAGGTCGATAGTCTCTGTACCAGGCTGATGCTGGGTGATAGGCAGGGCGATAGTTACACGCTCGCTGGCAGGTAATACGGGCAGGTAGTGCTGCTCGCCATCGCTGAATCCCTTGCCGCTTACGCTCATCTTGCAGATTAACATTGAACTTTGAAGTTTGAAGTTTGAACTTTCCACATCGAATGTTACAGATGTGGTCTCGCCAGCCTTTAGCGATACTTGCTGAGTCTTCTCGTAGACTACCGCATTGGTCTCGGCATTTATCAATTTCAGTGTTGCCTTGCCTTGCAGGTTCTTAGCGCCTGTGTTATAGATGCGACCAGAGATGGCAGCCTTGTCACCTTCGCGAACAAATCGAGGCATGTTGGGCTGAATCATCACATCTTTCTTGGCCACAGTCTCAGATTGGATGTTACCATAATAGAGTTCGCGCGTGTGAGCGAAACCAAGCAGCTGCCAAGTGGTCAGACTCTCAGGCAGAGTAAACTTGATGGCCACACTACCATCCATATCCGTAGTGAGTTGGGGATAGAAGAAAGCGGTTTCGTTCAGGTTTTCACGCATCTGTACATCTTCTGTTTGATTTTCATCAGAATCAGCACTACCAGCGCTCGAAGTCTCGACAGCCTCCTTGGCGTCTTCCATATCATATTTAACTACAGGAGCAGCAAACTCCACCGTATTTTTAGCCATTGCAGGAGCAGCATCCATCAGCATCATTTCATCCGCTGCCTCAAGTCCCATCGAACGTCCCAACTTAATTCTTGAACCACGAATACTGTACACGCGATAACCATTGGGATAAACATCGCGGTCGAAACGACTGAAACGTATTCCGCTTTCATCAAGCATGTTCCACGAACGAGCGCAACTCTCATAGAAGTTGCGAGTGGCTTGATACTTCCAACTGGTACTTGGCAGTGGAACCCACAGATATGGACTGAACGACCACTGATGCTTAGCTATCTGGTCGAGACTCTGATCATAGAGTGTCGCCATCAGATTGGCGTCAACGGGTTTGCCTTCTGCATCCTTGATGGTCAGCGTCCACTCTTCCTGCTGTCCTGGTGTCAGTCGATCGCGGAATGTAGCCCACTCCAAGGTGAGTTTCTTGTCAGGCATTGGGCGCTGAATCTGCGCTGAATGGGTATAGCACTTGCCGTTCTTCACCCATGCGTAGGTAAGCAGCAGTCCGTTTTCGTACGCATCCTTGTATGTAAACTTGCGATTAATCAACTGATTATTACGATCCACACTCCCCTGTTCTATCAGTTTTTTACCAGAGAAGATGCTGTATACGATATGTACATCCTGAGCTGACGAGCCTACCTGGATAGTAACAGGTGTGCCATCATTGGGGAACTGCCCTGCCGACTGGTAGAACCAATCGTCAGTATCAGTAGCAGGTTTCTCATCGTTGAGCGAGAAGATGACAACAGTCTTTTCTACTGTCTGATCGTCGTATTTAGCCTCCACACAATGCTTGCCTGAAGCCAACTTAGCCAATGTTATCTGCTGATTGGTCTTGGCATTAATCCATTCGCCATTATCTATGCGATAGCGTACCTCTGCATCGATATCCTGCCCTGCGGCATTGCGCAGATGGAATGTAGCTGTGGGCTGATCCTCAACCAACACTTTTTCTGCCACGTCGATGCTCAGTGCTGTTGGGCGATTGCCCAGAGGCAACGACAGCTGACCATGATGTGTTTCGCCAGCCACGTCTGTCACATCGGCCTCAACCACGAAGTTGTAGAACATCGGATGCTCTGATTCAGGCATCGTCAGTGGCATTTTTACTGTAAAGTTACCATCAGCATCGGTGGTAGCCTCGCCAGCAAATATCTCTTTGCCTTGATTGCTATAACCAAAGGCCCCCTCGTCATAATAGCGACTATACGACCACCACCAGAGGGCTGTGCGACGCATTACCTTATAAGCCACTTTGGCATCCTGAACAGGTACACCTGCATAACTTAGTGCAGTACCCTTCACGTCGATTGTATCACCTGCCTTATAGACTTCCTTGTAATCAGCAAAATCTACATGGAATGTGGGACGCTTATACTCCTCTACACGCACACGTAGTGAGTTGTTGTTTACCTGAACGGTGAACATACCTGTCAGTCCGCTTGATGGCAGCGTAAAGTCGACAGCAGCCACACCAAACTCATCAGTCACAGCCTTCTTCTCAGCCACCACCTTATAGTTGGCATCACGCAGTGTAAACGTCATATCCTGCTTTATACATACCGTCTGCTCTGTGCCGTGAATCACCTGATAGGCCAAAGCTGAAGCATGAAGGGTCTGACCAGGGCGATAGATGCTGCGATCAGTAAATATGGCCGTCTGCTTGCGCACACCGTCAGCCTCGTAGTAGTCATAGCGATTAGCGCCGCTCAACACAGCACTTGCCTTGTCATCATTCGTATAGGCAAACACCGTGCGGGTGCGTGTCACATCTTCTGTCGAGAAGATATACTCACCCTTGCTGTTGGTCTCGCCTATGTATGTTTTCTCGTCGCGATAGCTTCTGCGCTCCTTTATCTTGAGGTGTGCACCAGCTATGGGCTGACCTGTTGTGGCATTCACCACCACATAGCGTATGCGGTTATTGGGCTGCGTCTCGGTGATGGTGTACACGTTAGTCACGTGATACATCACACGCACCACCTCAGTCGTGGGGTTACTCTTAAACTCCACCATATACATGCCCACTGGCAGTCCGTCAAGCATCAGCGAATCGTCAAATTCCTCATAAGCAGGGCGGGTAGCGAACTTGATTGTCTTGTTGATTACAGGCCGCCCCAACAGTGGTTTAATCTTAACCCACCCCTTCTCGTTTTGCGGCGAATACTCAAAATCGCCCTCACACTTCACGGGATATACCGTCATAGTGAGTTGCGACAGATTGCGCAGGTCCTTCAGCTCCACCTTCTGTGCCTGCATAGGACGAACCACCTGCAGTTCGTACTGCAATCGGAACTGCGGGTTAGTCAGTCGTGTCTTCTCGTTGCGCAGTTCATTGATAACAGACCACTTGCCCCACTTTGCTACTGCGTCATCAATATAGGTGATCCTCTCTGCCGCAGGTGTGGCATACGACAGGGTATGATAGCGCTCTACAGCCTGTTTTGCATCGAGCAAACTCACTGCCTTTTGGTTGCCCACCTTGCTATAATAGTCGCGCATCAACTGATAGTCTTCCAATTCAGCACCTATCACGCTCAGCATGTCGTTACCAAACACCGATGCGTCAGTACCCAGTATCACAAACGGTTCAAAACTCTTATCCTTCGTCTTGGCCAGCATCTGGCACAGTTCAGGTGTCAGAACGGGTTTCTTATATCCAAGTGCCAGACTATAGTTCTCGTCAGAAATCTGCCACAATACGGTCTGATATACCATCCGTAGCACCTTATCGGTAGCAGCGTTATAGCGATTTACTATACGATTGATCTCAGGCTTCAGCGAGTCGGGAGCGATGGCAGCCATAGTCTGAGCTCCCATAAGCTCAGCCTTCAGCAGTTGTCCGTATTGTTTCTCCTTCTGAGCCTTGGTCACTATCTGCTGCAGTAGCTCGTACTGGGTCTTGGGCAGGTCTTTCTCTTCAGCATCCGACACTTTCTTCCAAAGTGAAGCATACGACTGTCCGAAGATGAACATTGGTATGATCAAAGCTATAGTAATCAATAAAATCTTTCTCATAAAGCCCGTTTTAATTGGTTTAACTATGCAAAGGTAGCGATTATTTTCCAATTTCCTTTGGAAATTATGAATTATTATATTATCTTTGATTTTCGTTTGAAGATATTTTTGTAACTTTGCACCTATGATTAACCAACAATTATTGAATCCGAAGAGCATCGTCGTCATAGGCGGCTCTAACAACGTGCATAAGCCCGGTGGGTCTATCGTGCGTAATATTATCAATGGTGGTTTCGATGGTCCTCTGCACATCGTAAACCCCAAGGAAGATGAAGTGCAGGGGATCAAAGCCTATCATGACGTAAAGGACATACCCGAAACGGATTTGGCCGTGCTGGTAGTTGCCGCTAAGTTCTGTCCTGACTACGTGGACTATCTGTGCGCGGAGAAAGGCGTACGTGCCTTTGTCATCATCTCAGCCGGATTCGGCGAGGAGACCAAGGCGGGTGCGGCATTAGAGCAGCGCATTCTGGATACGTGCAAGAAGTTCGGAGCAGCCCTCATCGGCCCAAACTGTATCGGACTGCTGAACCGCAACCATCATAGCGTGTTCACGCTCCCCATCCCCAACCTGAATCCTCAGGGTGTGGATTTTGTTTCGGGCTCAGGTGCCACCGCAGTTTTCATCTTAGAGAGTGCGGTCATCAAGGGTCTGCAGTTCAACAGCGTATGGAGCATTGGTAATGGCAAGCAGATTGGTATCGAAGATGTACTACAGTATATGGACGAGCATTTTAATGCCGAAACAGATTCGAAGGTCAAGCTGCTCTATATCGAGAATATTTCGAACCCCGACAAGCTCTTATTCCACGCCAGCAGTCTGATCCGCAAGGGTTGTAGGATTGCTGCCATCAAGGCTGGTTCGAGCGAGAGTGGTAGTCGTGCCGCCTCGTCGCATACGGGTGCCATAGCCTCCAGCGACTCTGCTGTCGAAGCCCTGTTCCGCAAGGCAGGCATTGTACGTTGCTTCTCGCGCGAGGAGCTGACCACCGTAGGCTGTATCTTTACGCTTCCAGAACTGAAGGGTAAGAACTTTGCCATCGTCACCCATGCAGGTGGCCCAGGTGTGATGCTGACCGATGCCCTTTCGAAAGGCGGTCTGAACGTGCCCTCGCTCACCAGCGATGTGTCTGACGAGATAAAAGCAGCAGCCGAGGAACTGAAATCCAAGCTCTTCCCTGGTTCATCGGTAGCCAACCCTATTGATTTCTTAGCCACAGGAACAGCTGAGCAATTAGGCATGGTGATAGACTATTGCGAAAACAAGTTTGATAATATCGACGCCATTGCCGTTATCTACGGCACCCCAGGACTCACCCAGCTCTACGAGGCCTACGATGTGCTCGATCAGAAAATCAAGGAATGTAAGAAACCTATCTTCCCAGTTCTGCCCAGTCTGCATACCGCAGGTCCTGAGGTGGCAGAATTCCTGAAACGCGGCCATGTGAACTTCAGCGACGAGGTGACCCTTGCCACAGCCCTCAGTCAGATCATGCGCACGCCAAAGCCAGCACCACCCGAGGTGCAGCTTTATGGTATCGACCTTCCCCGACTCTATAAGATTATCAGCAGTGTTACAGATAACGGTTATGTTTCGCCACAAACCGTACGCGACATTCTGTCGTGTGCAGGCATCCCCCTGGTACCCGAGATGGTCAGCACATCGAAGGATGAGCTGATTGCCTTTGCCGAGAACGTAGGCTATCCTGTGGTGGCCAAGGTGGTTGGTCCTATCCACAAGAGCGATGTGGGTGGTGTGGCCCTGAACATCCGCACCCCAGAGCACCTGGCTCTTGAGTTCGACCGTATGATGAAAATCAAGGATGCCACAGGCGTGATGGTACAGAAGATGATGAAGGGTACCGAACTGTTTATCGGTGCTAAATACGAGAACCGTTTCGGCCATGTCATCCTCTGCGGTTTAGGCGGCATCTTTGTCGAGGTGCTGAAGGACGTATCAAGCGGTCTGGCCCCATTGAGTTACGACGAGGCCTACTCAATGATTCACTCACTGAAGGGTTATAAGATCCTGAAAGGTACACGCGGACAGAAGGGTATCAACGAGCAGAAGTTTGCCGAGATTATCGTACGACTCTCTACCCTGCTGCGTTTCGCCATCGAGATCAAAGAGATGGACATCAACCCCTTGTTGGCTGACGAGAACGACGTAGTAGCCGTCGACGCAAGAATACTGATTGAGAAATGAGAACAGCGATAGTAGGCGGAGGGGCGGCTGGATTCTTCTTAGCCGTTAACCTCAAAGAGATGTGCCCCGATATGGACATCACCATCTTCGAGAAATCGAAGAAGGTGCTGGCCAAGGTCGAGGTGTCAGGTGGTGGCAGATGCAACTGCACCAACTCGTTCGAGGCCGTGAGCGATCTGCAACAGGTGTACCCCCGTGGGCACCGGCTGCTGAAACGGCTCTTCAAGACCTTCGATTACCGTGATGCCTACCAGTGGTTTGAAAGCCACGGGATAAAGCTCACCACCCAGGACGATCATTGCGTATTCCCCGCCTCGCAGGATTCGCACACCATCATTAATCTCTTCTTAGCCGAAGCGCGCAGAAAGCACATCGACATCCGCACGCAGCGCAAAATCGAGAGCCTCGATGAGCTGAGCGATTTCGATTTCAAGGTCATCACCACAGGTGGCGGTACCGCAGCTATGGCTGGTGTTCCAACCATCGAGCCCGTACCCTCGCTCTTTACTTTCACCATCAACGACGAAGCCTTGCGCGCCTTGATGGGCACCGTGGTCGAAGATGCCACAGCCTCTATCCCTGGCACTAAGTTCCGTAGTAACGGACCACTGCTCATCACCCACTGGGGCATGAGCGGACCAGCCATTCTGAAGCTCAGCAGTTATGCCGCCCGCGACTTGCACGGGCACAACTATCAGATGCCTTTGGCTGTGAACTGGACCTCGCTCAAGGAGCCCGACATCCAGCAGGAGCTGCGCACCATCATCGCCCAGCATCCACAGAAGCAGATAGCCACCATCCGTCCTTTTGGTCTGCCCAGCCGTTTGTGGGATTACCTCGTGGCCAAGACCCTTGGCGAGCGTGCCCAGAACCGTTGGCAGAACCTGAACCAGAAGGAGCTGAACCGCCTGACCAATGCCCTGTGCAATGATCAGTACCAGATAGCAGGCCGTTCAGCCTTTAAGGACGAGTTTGTGACCTGTGGCGGTATCGATTTGGCGAGCGTCAATCCCAACACCTTAGAAAGCAAGCACCTCCCCAGCGTTTATTTCGCTGGAGAGGTGCTCGATATCGATGGTATCACAGGCGGCTTTAATTTCCAGGCCGCTTGGACCACCGCTTATACTGTAGCCTGCGCCATTAGTCAACAAGCTCGTTGTAGTCAGTCTCCTTCTGAGGGATAACCCATGTCCAGGCATTGCCGTCCTCAGGATTGATGGTTACGGCAAAGTCTGACTTGAAGCTACCACCCTGAGCATTGGTCTTACGAACGATGGAGTCACCCCAACGCTTGTAGTCGAACCAGTCGTTACCCTCGCCCCACAGATCGAAGCGGCGATACAACTTGATTTCGTCCATCAGCTCGTCGCCAGTCTTGGTGCTCTTGGTGTAGGCATCATCGTACTGGGCCACAGCCTCATACAACAGCTCCTGAGCCTCAGCCTCCTTGTTCAGGTGACAGTCAGCCTCAGCCTCTGTGTACAGCATCTCGGCATAACGGATGAGTGGGAACGAACCACCACCAGGATAGAAGGCCACCATAAACTTAAACTGCATATAGGCATATACATGCGATTCGCTATACAAGCAATCCGGATAGTCTTTACGTGCGCGATTATACAAACTCTTTTGGCTGCGACCAGCGGCATTACACTCGGCATACTCAGCATCGGTAGGAACCAGATATAAGTATCTGCGTTTGTCAGTTTCAGGAATCTGGTCAATCAGTTCCTTACTGATAGCCACAGGATACTTGCAACAGTTGGTGGTGCTCGAGTTACAACCGATATAAGCAAAGAAACTATAGTAGTTCAGGTTCTGTAATTCATCTTCATACACGCCCCAGATCCATTCATCATTCGCAGAATGGAAACCACCATTGATATAATCGTCAAGCGTCATCTGCGCATGGCCTTCACGAGCCAAAGCGGCATAGGTAGCAGCAGTCTGCCAGTCCTCACGGTTCAGTGCGGCCTTGGCATAGATGGCATAAGCCACATCCAATCCAGGCTGGTAGAACTTCTCGCGCTCTACACCACTCTTTTTGTACAGAGCGATAGCCTCGTCCAGGTCCTTATAAATCTGAGCGTAGGTCTCTGCCTGAGTAGCGAGTTTCTGGGCACCCAGACTCTCGTCGATACGCAGCACGATACCATCGGTGTCGCCCTGATAGTCGCTCCAGCGATAGGTGTAGAGCTGAGCCAGGCGGAAGAATGAGTAAGCACGGAAAGTAAGTGCCTGAGCCTTCAGGAAAGCCTTATCGGCCTCTGTGCCTTCTGCATCATCCACATGGCAGATAATGGCGTTGGCATTGCTCACCAGCTTATAATAGTAGAACCAAGGATAAACGGTATAAGTCGAGGTAGGACGCAGGTGGTAGTTGTTGTTCCATACGTTAGCCCAACCGGTATTAGCGCACTTCTGGGCATCGTTACCATTGAATGTGCCGTACCAGTTCAGGATGGTGCCCTCGCCGTTCAGACCCTGTGTGCTCAAATACTGTGACGACATAGCCTTGCACAGTCCGTTCACAGCCAGTTCGATATTCTCGGTAGTACCCAGTACTTTTTCTTTATCCTTCTGAGCCTCAGGAGTGGTATCCAGATAATCGCTCGAACAAGCGCTAAGCCCCAGTGCAGCGATACAAATATATAAATACTTTCTCATAATTTTCTTTTTACTTTTTTACCTTTTTACCTTTAGAATTTCACGTTCACGCCCGCTGAGAATACACGAGATGTCACGAAGGTAGCCGACTGAGTACCATTGAAGCTCATCTGTGGACTCAATCCCTTACGAGCAGCCAGCGTAAACAGGTTCTCGCAAGTCAGTGTCACCATCACGTTCTCCATGCCTGCCTTACGCACCAGATCCTTTGGCAGGTTGTACGAGAGGTTTACGTTCTTCAGAATCAGATAGCTGGCGCTGGTCAGCCAACGCGAAGAGGTGCTGTTCAAGTCTGCCTCCAGACCACTCACAATCTGTGGTGAATCGCTCAGCATGGGCACACCATTACGATCGATAGCGTCGTAGTCAGTAGCCTGCTCGCTGGTCCACCCCTTCAGTACATCCTTGTGCAGCGATGTTGGCGTACCACCCGAGGTCATCAGTGTCTGGTAGTTGCTGTCCATAATCTTGCCGCCCAACTGATAGGTAAACAATGTGTAGAACTGGAAATCCTTGTAGTTAACGCTGAAGTTAAAGCTACCAAAGGCAGTAGGCATGGCCGAACCCTGGAACTCGCGCTTACCATAGGTAGTAAGATACGAGTAAGGCACACCGTCGATCACAACTACGGCATTCAAGTTACTACCCTTAATCTGGGTTCCTTCGGTATTACCATAGGTAGTGCCGTCGAGTGTGAAGAAGTAGTCGTCATCGTTAAACTTATACAGTGAGAAACCGTTCTTGGTGTTGATACCCTCCCAGGTGTAGGTATAGAACTGATAGCGGTCCATGCCCTCAACAATCTTCTTGGTACCATCGATGATACCACCCTTATTCTGCTCAGGCAGCTTTACCACCTTATTCTTCTCGAAGGTAATGCTGGCACCCACGTTCAGTTTCCACTCCTTGGTCTTCAGCACGTCCATATCAGCCGAGAGCTCTACACCATGGTTCGAGATGGTACCCAGGTTTCTGGTAACCACACTCTCTGCCGAAGAAGTGCTGGTAGCACCTGCTGAGAGGGGATTATAAACATTAAAGATCAGGTCCTTATTGCGCTTATCGAAGTACTCCACGCTGAAGTTCAGTTTGTTCAGCAGGCGACCCTCGATGGCGACACCCCACGACTGTCCGGTCTCCCACTTCAGGTCCTCGTTAGGCAGCTGTGCATTGTAGAAGGCACCCTTGTGGTCGTTCAGAGCAGGATTATACAAGGCCATATAGCCATAGTAGTCCGAACCAGAGTCGTTACCTACCTCACCATAGTCGGCACGCACCTTCAGGTAGTTCACCCAGCGGTACTCCTTCATCCACTTCTCGTTCGATACTACCCAGTTAGCACCAGTGCTCCAGAAGTTACCCCAACGGGATTTCTTTGAGAAGCGTGATGAACCATCGCGACGGAACGAGAACTCAATGTTATAACGACTATCGTAACCATAGCGCACACGTCCCAGATACGATTCTGTGTGATAGGTCTCGTTGTAGTCTCTCGATATCACAGGCTCAGCAAAGTTGATCAAGTTGTTCAAGCCTGGCTCAATCTCAGTATTCTTAGTAACATAAAGCTCGTTTACGGTATAGTCGTAGTTCTCATGAGCCAGCAGGGCGTCGATAGAGTGTACACCATACTCATGGTTCCAGTGCAGCTGCTGCTGGAATGCGTAGTTCTTATAGCGATAGTCGCGACGACGACCACGACCGTTGTTACCCTTACCATCGCCAATCACAGCGCTATCGTAAGCACTCTCCGAGCTGTTGCGCAGGTTCAGGTTACCCTTCAACGTAAAAGTGAAGTTGTAAGGCAGTATAAAGTTAGCGTAGGCAATACCATTCACGGTGTTACGTGTGGTCTTATCCTGATTCAGCTCATTCTCCCAGATCACATGACGATTCTGATACTGGTTACGTGTAGCCATTACCTGCCCGTTATCATCTGTATACGAACCGCTGTCGTACTGCTTGTTTCCGTATTTGTCCAGATAATACTCACCAGTATATATGTTATGCGCATGTACAGGATATACGGGCGAAATCTTACGACAGAAGTTGAAGGGGTTACTGTAGGCATCACCCGTACCATAGGTAGAATCAAAGTTCTGGTGGGTGGCGTTGATATTCAGTCCAGCCTTGAACCAAGGAGCGGGATTAACATTGGTTGTCAATCGGGCTGAGAGACGGTCGAAGCCCGAAGTCTTCAGATAGCCCTGCTCATCGAGATAACCCAGCGAAATCAGGTAGTCGCTCTTCTCACTGGCGCCATTCACATTAAAGTTGTATTCCTGGCGGTAGCCGTTACGGATGGTCTGCTTGTACCAGTCCAGATCCTCACCGTAGGTACCCAGCATCTGGGCATCGCTCACCATCTTGCCATTGGCGTCAAACAAGGCGTTGTCGGCCTTATTGAATATGTTGAGCAGCACGCGGTCCTCAATCAGATGCTCTGATGCGTAGGTAGCAGCGGTAGCAGCATCGGCACCTGTGGTCATCTTATTATTCTTCATGTTCAGCCACTGAGCCTCCATCCACTCGCGAGCACCCAAGCGATCGTACTCAGAGATACCACGGCTGTAGGTACCCTGCTTAATGTCCAGGGTTACGTTCATCTTACCTTGCTTACCCTTCTTGGTGGTAATCAGAATCACACCGTTCGAGGCACGGTTACCATAGAGGGCGGCTGATGCAGCATCCTTCAGTACCGACATGCTCTCGATGTCCTGAGGGTTCAGGTCGCTGATGTTACCATTATAGGGCACACCATCCAGAATGTACAGCGGACTTGTGCTACCATTCACGGTTCCCACGCCACGAATGCGGATACTTGGATCGGAACCAGGTGCACCAACACTGCTGTTCACCTGTACACCAGTCACTGTTCCTTCGAGTGCCGAAGCTACCGAAGTGGTAGGACGCAGCTCAATGGCCTCGCTCTTCACCTCCTGAATCGATCCGGTAAGCGATGTCTTCTTCTGTGTACCGTAGGCCACAACAACCACCTCGTCGAGGGTGTGTACATCATTTCTCAACTGAATCTTTAAAGTTTTTGTGCTTACTGCCACCTCCAGTGGTTCCATGCCCACATAGGTGATACGCAGTGTTTTCATACCTTCAGGTACTTCGAGTGTGAAGTTACCATCATAATCGGTAATGGTACCAATGTTGGCATTACCAACCACCTGAATGGTGGCGCCAATAATCGGCTCGTTATCCTCATAACTTACCACTGTACCAGTAACCGTTGTCTGTGCCAGCGCCATCCCCACACTTAGGAACAGCCCAGCCAACATCATACTGAGTCTTTTCATTTAATAAATAATGTTGTATAAATAAATATTAGTAATTACTATCATTTTTTTAAAACCAGAATTAAGCATTCCTCACGAAATGGGCGGCAAAGGTACGAAGATATTTTGACATCTGCAAGATTTTTTTCAAAAATATGATATTATTATGCTCATTTTTGCCGCTTTAATGCTCTGACCCGATGTTATATCAGATATTTTTGTAACTTTGCAGTCTCAATTTAGTATTTTTTCTAACTCTCAATACACATTTTTATCATGGAACAACAGAAACGCTATGGTCATTTCGACGACCAACATCGTGAGTATGTCATCACAGACCCGCAGACACCTTGGCCCTGGATCAACTACCTGGGCAACGAGGATTTCTTCTCCTTAATCTCTAATACCGCTGGTGGCTACTCATTCTATAAGGATGCCAAATTCCGCCGTATCACCCGTTATCGTTACAACAACGTACCCATGGACAACGGGGGGCGCTATTTCTATATCAAGGATGGCGATACCGTATGGAACCCAGGCTGGAAACCCTGCAAGACCCCACTCGACTTCTACGAGTGCCGTCATGGCATGAGCTACACCCGCATCACAGGACGTAAGAATGGCGTTGAAGCCAGCGTACTGTTCTTTGTACCATTGAAGAAATGGGCTGAGGTTCAGAAGCTTACCCTGAAAAACGAGACTGACGAGGTGAAGACTCTGAAGCTCTTCTCGTTCGAGGAGTGGTGCCTGTGGAATGCCGCTACAGATATGGAGAATTTCCAGCGAAACTTCTCTACAGGTGAGGTTGAGATCGAGGGTTCTACCATCTATCACAAGACCGAGTATCGCGAGCGCCGCAACCACTATGCGTTCTATCACGTAAACGCTGATATTCAGGGATTCGACACCGACCGTGAGACCTTCGTAGGCCTCTACAACGAGTTTGCCGACCCACAGGTAGTGATGGACGGCAAGCCACGCAACAGCCACGCCCACGGCTGGAGCCCCATCGCCTCGCACTATATCGAGGTAACCCTGCAGCCAGGCGAGAGCAAGGACTTTGTGTTCCTCCTCGGCTATATCGAGAATAAGCAGGAGGAGAAATTCTCTGCACCTCAGGTTATCAACAAGACCAAGGCACACGCCCTCATCGCTGAGCTCGACACTACCGAAAAAGTTGACAAGGCCTTTGCCGAGCTGTGCGAGTACTGGGATGCTCTGCTCAATATATATAAGGTGAAGACAGGCAACGACAAGCTCGACCGCATGGTCAACATCTGGAACCAGTACCAGTGTATGGTCACCTTCAATTTCTCACGCTCTGCCTCGTTCTTCGAGAGCGGCATCGGACGTGGCATGGGCTTCCGCGACTCCAACCAGGACCTCGTGGGATTCGTACACCAGATACCATCACGCGCCCGTCAGCGCATCATCGACATCGCCTCAACCCAGTTCCCCGATGGCGGCTGCTATCATCAGTACCAGCCCCTCACCAAGCGTGGTAACAACGATATCGGCGGTGGATTCAACGACGACCCCTGCTGGCTCATCTTCGGTACCGTGGCTTATATCAAGGAGACAGGCGACTTCTCCATCCTCGACGAGATGGTACCATTCGACAATCAGCCAGGCTCAGAGGTAACACTCTTCGAGCACCTGAAGATTTCGATGGACCACGTCATCAAGAACCTCGGTCCCCACATGCTGCCACTCATTGGCCGTGCCGACTGGAACGACTGCTTGAACCTGAACTGCTTCTCATGGGATCCTAACGAGAGCTTCCAGACCACCGAGAACGTATCAGAGGGCACCAAGGCCGAGAGCCTCATGATTGCCGGACTGTTCGTGGTTACTGGTAAGGACTACGTAGCCCTCTGCAAGAAGATTGGCAAGGATGCCGAGGCAGCTCGCATGCAGCAGGCCATCGACGCCATGGTCGAGGCAGTGAAGAAGCACGGCTGGGATGGCGAGTGGTATCTGCGCGCCTACGACTTCTATGGCAATAAGATTGGTAGCAACGAGTGCGAGGAGGCCAAGATATTCATCGAGAGCCAGGGCTGGTGTACCATGGCCGAGATTGGTGCCGAGGAAGGTATGGTTGCCAAGAGTCTCGACTCATGTAAGAAGTACCTGGAGTGCGAGCACGGTATGGTACTCAACAATCCCGCCTTCACCAAGTACATCTACGAGTATGGTGAGATTTCTTCATACCCCGAGGGTTATAAGGAGAATGCAGGTATCTTCTGCCACAACAATCCTTGGGTCATCATCGGCGAGTGTATCGCAGGTCGTGGTAACGATGCCTGGAGCCACTACGCTAAGATTCTGCCCTCATACGTAGAGGAGAAATACCAGACACTACATAAGGTTGAGCCATACGTCAACTGTCAGATGGTAGCCGGTAAGGACGCCTTCAAGCCAGGCGAGGGTAAGAACTCATGGCTCACAGGTACCGCCGCTTGGATGTGGTACACCGTATCAGAGTTCATCCTCGGTATCAAGCCCGACTACGATGGTATCCGCATCGATCCCTGTCTGCCAGAGACAGCAACCGACTACACCGTAAGCCGCAAGTTCCGCGATGCCGACTATGAGATTACCATCCATCCTAACGGCGCCCAGAAGGGTGTTAAAGCCATCACCCTCGATGGCCAGCCCGTCGATGGCACCGTTATCCCCTACGCTCCCGGCAAGCACGTTGTAGAGGTTACGATGTAATCAGGATTACATACATCTATACAAACAAATCCCCGCCCATCACTGAGCGGGGATTATTGGTTTTAGGCGACAATAAGTATGTTATACACTTCAAAAATGTACCTGCGTACCTGCGTTCGGCTAAGGTACCAAACGAGCATTCAACCTATGGGATGATGTGATTAAACTAAAGTAGCGATGTGGTAACTGCCACGGTGATTCATTAATTCATTAATTCATTTCTGTTTTTAGCATAAGCAAATATTGGAGGAAGAACGATTGGAGATTCCAAGATTAACATCTTATACATATTATATATTATATATATTATAATATATATAATATATAAAATAATAATAAGAAAAATAGACGGATAATTGATTTTACAAAATGAATTAATGAATTAATGTATTAATCTCCATGTCCAGAAGAACGTTTTGAGCGGTACGGCAGAATCTGGTAGAAAATTTACGAGATTCAGAAAGAATCTGCCAGACTTTCTCGTAGATAGTCAGGCTAAACGAATAAGATAGTATATATGGAGGGTTCTTTAGTTGGATTATTTCTTTACATTTTAACACTTTAGAAAAAAATCGGGAAAAAGTCGAAAAAAGGCTTTTTTCGCATCGATTATTTTTGTACCTTTGTACTCGCAATCAAGAAGTTGCGGGTACGAGTGAAGGCTGCGGCTCAGCATAGCTCGAGCGAGCTCGGCTCTGCATTCGCCTTGCACTTCCCTTGCATCAGTAAACATAAGTATTAACCATTCTTGGCAGAGCCAAGCGGCAAAGCCGAGCGAAAATCATTAAAATTAAAGTATGGCGAAGATTTTTTATGAGCTGCGACAGAACAAGAACAACAAGTCGCAAGTATTTGGCAGGTGGTTTGCCCACAGCAAGAGTATTGAAACCCTGAACACCCGCAAGATGGCCAAGCACATCAGCGAGCACGGTAGCGTGTACACGCAGGATGTGGTATTCGGTGTGCTGGAGAAGTTCCGCAGCTGTCTGGTGGAGATGCTGCTGGAGAGCAAGCGTGTGAAGATCGACGGTCTGGGCACCTTCTTCACTACCCTGGAGAACGAGCCCGGCGGCACCCTGAAGAAGGACGACTTCAACGTGGGTAAGAACCTGAAGGCGCTCCACATCCGATTCATGCCTGAGCAGGAGCAGGAGATGAACATCTCAAGCCGTGAGTTCCTGAAGAAGGCCGAGTTTGTGAATGCCGAGAGTCTGCTGGGCGGCACCAGCGACAAAGACACCAACGATGGTGGTTCGGACAATCAGGGCGGCAATACCGGTGGAAACACTGGCGGTGGCCAGGGTACCAACACGGGTGGCAACGGTGGCGGTGAGCCTAACCCCGACGGAAGTACCGAAGATTAGTGGTTGGGGCAAAAGCCCCAACTACTTTGAACTTTGAACTTTGAACATTGAACTTTAAATCACTAAAACTATGAACAAGAAAGAAAGCATTAAGTTTATCGTGCAGCTGATTGCCAGTATCGCAACTGCGATTGTAACTGCCCTTGGTGCCACGAGCTGCATGGGCGTCATGTAGATAGCCAAGGACCTGCACTTGCGCGGCCCGCCACGCATACTGCAGCAGGCTCTATCCTATCACCCTCAGGTTTCAAATCGAAGCCTGAGGGTATTTTATTTTTCAGTCAATCGCTTCAAAAAGAATTAAATTTCTACCACTGTGCTTTGTTATCTTGGAAAGAATGCGTAACTTTGCCAGCGATTTTTCGGTAAAGACAAATAACAGACTATTTATGAAACGAAACACGATTCTTGCCGTCGTTGCCGGCATTATGTTAGCCATTGGCTTTGGACCGTACTTACTGTTGCTGCTGGTTATCGCCCCCTTCGCTTACTTCATCATCAAGCGCAAGGAGCGGACGGCTGTTCCAAGGGTGACCTACGCCACGGTGGAAGAGGCAAAACAGAGATACGGAGAACCCGACGGCGTGGTGGTGCTGGATGCCTCGCGAGCCAACGAGCTCCTTGCCCTTATCCTATTCTATCCCAACCATGACATTGCGATTATCGCCGGCGAAGAGCTGAAACTCAGCAGTCTGGAGTGCGTGATGTCAAAGAACATGGCCACGCCCTACACCATAGACGAGTATGCTGTGATCATCGGTACCAACGACCCGCTTCGTCCCACTATCGAGCTCCGTGTGGGCTACGGTGCCGTACTGGCTGGCGACATTGCCGCACAGATAGACGCTTACATACAATAAAGGGAGTACATAACTGCACTCCCTGACTTGTAGTTGTATATAGGATTAAACTAATCCTGGAAATAAACACGCTTGACGCGGTTGCTGATGCCGGTGAGCACCTCGTAGGGGATGGTGTCGAGGACATCGCTGAGCACAGTGACTGGCAGGTGCTCGCCGAAGATCTCAACCTGATCGCCCTCGACACAAGGGATGTCGGTGACATCGATGAGGGCTACGTCCATACAGATATTACCCACATACTCGGCCTTCTGACCATTGACCAGACAATAGCAGTGACGATTGCCCAGGTGACGGTTCAGACCATCGGCATAGCCGATAGGAATGGCGGCGATGACAGAGTCGCGTGTGAGCTTGCCCTTGCGGCTATAGCCCACGGTATCGGTCTTGGGCACCTGGCGCATCTGCAGGATGGTGGTCTTCAGCGTAGAGACGGTGTGCAGGATGCGGTTGTCGCGCGGATCGATGCCATAGAGGCCAAGGCCCAGGCGACACATATCCATCTGGCGCTCGGGGAAGTGCTCGATGCCGGCAGAGTTGTCCATGTGGCGCAGAATCTTATGCGAGAAAGCAGCCTGCAGCTTGGCACTGCCTGCCTCGAAACGCTTGAACTGAAGGGTGGAGAAATTATCGAAATCGTCGCTATCAGAGCCTACGAAGTGGCTGAACACAGAACGTGGGATGACTGCCTGCTGATGCTTCAAACGGTCGATGAGCTCGTCCATATCCTCCTCGGGATCGAAGCCCAAGCGATGCATGCCTGTATCGAGCTTGATGTGGACAGGCCAGCCAGTGATACCCTCCTTGCGAGCAGCCTTGATGAGAGCGTCAAGCAGGCGGAAGCTATACACCTCGGGTTCCAAGTCGTAGTCGAACATGGTCTTGAAGGCGGTCATCTCAGGATTCATAATCATGATATTGGCGGTGATGCCTGCCTTACGCAGGGTGACACCCTCGTCGGCCACGGCTACAGCCAGGTAGTCCACACGGTGATCCTGCAGGGTCTTGGCTATCTCTACAGCGCCAGCGCCATAGGCATCGGCCTTGATCATACATACCATCTTGGTGTCGGGCTTCATAAACGAGCGATAGTAGTTGAGATTCTCGACCACAGCATTGAGGTTCACCTCGAGGATGGTCTCATGTACCTTCTGCTCGAGCTGCTCGGTAATCTGGTCGAAGCCGAACGGACGGGCGCCCTTGAGCAGGATCATCTCGCCACGCAGGCCTGTAAACGCCTCGCTACTCAGGAAGTGGTTCACATCGGCAAAGAACTGCTTGTCGGCAATCTGAATCTTATCAGCCTGCGCTGTGAGCTCAGGACCGATACCGATAAACTTGCTGATGCCACGCTTGATGGCGAGCTCGCTCACCTGGGCATAGAGCTTATCGGGCGATGTGCCGGTCTGGAAGATATCGCTGAGAATCAGCGTACGCTTGTTCTGCTCCTCGCGACGGTTCATGAAGTCGAGGGCGATATCGAGCGAGTTGATATCCGAGTTGTACGAGTCGTTGATGAGAATACAGCCACGCTGTCCCTCCTTCACCTCCAGACGCATGGCCACGGGCTCAAGCAGGGGCATACGCTCGGCAAGTTCCGAGGGCGTCAGTCCCAATCGGAGGGCTACTGCGGCACAGGTGATACAGTCCTCAATCGAAGCCTCATCGATGAAGGGGATATCGAAGCAGTTCTCCTCGTCCTGCCAGATATAGGTGATGCGCGAGTTCTCAACGCTCTTCACGAAGAAGGCTGCCTGCTGGTCGCAGGTGCTCCACGAGATCTTCTCGCCCTTATAGTTCATACGACGGATGCAACGGCTCACGATATCGTTATCCGAGCAATATACCATAGCCTCGGTGTCGTGCATCAGCTCGAGTTTCTCCATGCATTTCTCCTCCATCGAACGGAAGTTCTCCTGATGGGCAGCACCTAACGAGGTGAGCACGCCGATGGTGGGCTGGATGATATCGCGCAGGGCCATCATCTCGCCTGGCTGAGAGATACCTGCCTCGAAGATGCCGACCTCGGTCTGCTCGTTGAGCAACCATACTGAGAGGGGCACACCTATCTGCGAGTTGTAGCTGCGAGGCGAGCGCACTATGCGCTGTGAGGGCAACAGCAACTGATAAAGCCACTCCTTGACCATAGTCTTGCCATTAGAGCCCGTGATGCCCACGATGGGCAGCGAGAACTCATCGCGATGGCGCTCGGCCAGTCGCTGCAGGGCAGCCAATGTGTGGGGTACGCGCAAAAAGTTGGCTTCAGGATAAAGGGTATCGTAGTGATCGGGCACCTGCTCGACTACGAACTGGCGCACACCACGGTTATACAGGTCCTGAATATAGCGATGACCATCGTTACGCTGAGTTTTCAGGGCAAAAAACAAGGTCTCTTCTGGGAAACAGAGGCTACGACTATCAGTAAGCAACCAACTTACCTGTCCCTCGGTGTTTCCATATCGTCGCGCACCAATCAGTGTGGTAACTTTTTCTATACTGTATTCCATTTTGATATTTGACTATTTCACTATTTATCGATTGGGAGTGCAAAGTTAGGGTATTTTTTTTGCAACTCGGCTATTTTTAACATAGTTTTATCCATAAACATCCGATAATCATCCGAATCGGGATGGAAGGGCTTATGACTCAACGCTGCCTTCAGGGGCTGCCACTCCTTGAGGAAAGCCTTGGCGGCATCGCTCAGATAGACCTCAGAGAACCGCTGCCAGATGTATTCCACGGCCTGCAACGAGGGGTGGAGCATATCCTCAGCATAGAAACGGTAGTCGCGCAACTCGTCGTTGATGATCTCGTAGGCGGGGAAGTAGGTGGCGGGCGCCACCTTATCGACGGCTAAGAGCAGCGTGGCTTTAGAGAGTTGGGAGCCGTGGTAGCCGTATTTGCGATAGCGGATGGGGCTCACGGTGAAGACGATATGCATCTGCGGATTGGCAGCATGCAGGATAGCAACAGCCTGCTGCAGATAATCGGCACAGGCATCGACACTCAGCTCCTCCTCGTCGAAGAGCGACTGGGGGCGCTTCTGACAGTTATCCACAATCTCGCCTGTTTCCTTGAGCCGGTACACGTGGTTGGTACCAAGGGTGAGGACTGCCGTTTTTACAATTGACAATTCCTGGCGTTGCTGAGCAGCGAGGCGCTGGATGGTATGGAGGACGGAGGCAGGATTATACATCACGCCAAGGGGATTGACGATGGTACGGAAACGCTCCTCAGTGAAACGTGCGCCCATCTTATCGGCAAAGCACGACCCTACGAAGAGCATCTCCTCGCATGGCGCCAGCCTGAACCCAGGGGCCTCTATATCAACAATCGTTCTAAATTCCATTAACTTCTGCTGATTTGTAAGCCTGTGGTAGAGAGACTCATATCCACAAATCGTGCGTTCTTACGCACAGTGTTCTCATTCAGTATCTGCTTGATGCGCGCAGCGGCCTCAGGATCCTTGGCCACCATATACAGATAGCCGCCTCCACCTGCACCAGGCAGTTTATAGCCCAAGCAGAGGTCGTCGATCAGACTGGTGAGTCTGGCCACATCGGCAGGATTAGTACCTGCATCGAGGCGCTGGTTCTGCGCCCACGTCTTACGTACCAACTGGCCCATACGTTCGAAATCGTTCTGCAGGATGGCCTCGTACATATCAAGGGTGTGCTGCTTCATCTGGCGAAGCAAGCGGAGCTCCTCGCCGTGGTTGAGGAACATACGGCGCACTATCTCTGCCAGAATGCTCTTGGCCGTGCGCGTGATGCCCGTATAATATAATAGGTGACAGGGGCGATATTCGGGTTGCGTCCACAGATCGGTGGGCAACCAGCGCACCTGTGGGTTCTGGGTGAATCCCCTACCCGTCTGTAGCAGTTTCACACCACCCAGCACGCCTCCGAACTGATCCTGCCAACCACCACCTGTGGTGAGCATCTGTTCGAGCATCAGCGTGCGATGACCTATCTCGTTCTTATCCCATCCCAGTCCGCAGAAGTCGTTGAGCGCACCCAGCACCGTAGCAGCCAGGATGCTGCTGGTGCCCAAGCCGCTGCCTGCGGGGATAGCACTGAGCAGGGTGAGCTCGATACCTGCGCCAAAGGCTGCCAACTCGTCGCTGAGCGCACGCTGACCAAAGCCAGCCAGCACCAGAGCGGCCTTAGGGATAGAGAAGGGTGAGCCTACGTGCATAAAATCACGCAACTGCTCGGAGGTCTCTACTACCTCCATGGCACCCAGGTCGATGCTACGCAGCACGATACGGGGCTCCTGACAAGGGCGTATATAGGTCTGCAACGGGGGCTGACCATTCAGCTCTATCGCCAGATTGATGACGTTTCCACCCTCCATCAGACAGTAAGGCGGTGTATCCGTCCAACCACCTGCGATATCGATACGTACAGGCGAACGGCCCCAAACTATCTGGTCGTCGGCCACGCTGAGCTGTGGCACAGGCTGGCGCTCATCGGTATCGAGCAAGCCCTCGCGCAAAAGCTTAAAGGCTTTATCGCTCTCGCCACGGAACATGGCATCGTGGATGCGGGTCATCAGGGGCGCATCATCGTCGAGCACGGGTGGCATCGCGATATGCTGCTCCTCAAATTCGCGCTTGGCATCGGCCAGGTCGAGCTGGTAGAACACACTGTGGTTCCAGTTCTGAGCCAAGGCGCTCCAGTTGAGCTTGCGGAAAGCCTTGCGCTGGGCAAACAGGCGATGCAGATTGGCCTCGGTACTGATCTCCTCGGCAGAGATATGACGAACGGCCAGGAATCCCAAGCCATCCAGATTATCCAGTTTCTTCAGGACTTCAAGGTTCTCGACCACGGGGAACTGCTGTTTCTGCTGTTCGGCACCGGCAAACTTATCGTCGATATGATACAGGCGCACTGCGTATTCGGTATCGCCAATAGGCACCACGTCGATACACTCGCCTGGGGCCAGGTTCACCTTCCAATGGTTCTCGGGCACGCCTGTTATAATATGGTCGTGGCTCAGGGTCCAGCCCTCGCTCACGTTGCTGTTCTCAATCCATATATGGGTATTCTCGCCAGTAAAACGATACTGACAGACAGAATTCTGCACAAAGATGCTGGGGTGCGGCTTACGATCGTGGTGCATAATCTCACGCTGATCGTTAACCAGATTCTGGATGCGGAGGGTTGATGTAATCATCTCGCGCGAAGTTCCGAAATGATAGAACTCGCCACCCTGCAGAGGCACAATAGCCACCTTCAGACCCTTCAGATCGTCGTCGGGCAACGTAGGATTGGTGCCCAAGGCGCATCCGAATTCGGAGTACAAATCGTACTCTTTTATTTGACCATTGACCATTGATTTCTTAGCGAGGAGCTCTACAGCCTTGTCGCTCAGCATCCAGATACCGATATCTGTCAGATAATAGTGATCCTTCTGCAGGTCGCTCAGCATCTCGACAGAGGGTTTCTGCAACATCTGCTTGAGCACCTGGGGCGTCTTGCGCGAACTCACGAACACACCGTGGTTCTTGGCCACCGAGGCATCGAGCCACAAGCCATAGCACACCACATCGGCCTCAGGAATGGGCTGAAGGGGCTGCGAGGTGCGCACCAGCACATCGCCGCTCACCACCATGGTGTGGATGCTTTCGGGGGCCATCTCCATCAGCTGCTCATAAAGGGGCAGCTGCAGGCTGAGCAAATCCTGCGAGAGGCGCTGTCCACGCTCCCAACGGAATACGGGCACGGGGGTGAGGATTTTACCAGAAGGTGCATACGAAGGCAAGCGACGACTCTGTCCACCTGCGTGCAGCAGGATACGTTTCTCACGAGGCAGCCACTCGGCAAGCGAGGCGCCATCCTCGGTGGTCATACAGGCTTGCAAGAGCCAGGTGGTGCCACCACCACTGCCCAGCTTATGCCCTACGGGGTCGTTGGTACAGAAATACTCCTCGCGACTCAATCCAGTCACATCGTGGAAACTGTCCACCAAGTTAGGTGGTAATGAGAGCAGCTTTTTCATTGAACATTTAGCTTTGAACTTTGAACTTTATTTCTGCTTGCGGCGGTAGGCCATGAATGCGGCGCCTGCCAGAACCAACAACAGAACTGCGTAAGCCATATAGGCGATGGTCTCGGTAGTATCGACCGACTTGGGGAAGAAACTGAGCACCACCTCGTGCTTGCCAGGCTTCACGGCGAGGGCACGCAGCACGTAGTCGACTCTACCCAACTCGGCTGGCTCGCCATCGACGGTAGCTGTCCATCCAGGGTAGTACACCTCGGAGAAGACTACCACACCACCCTTGCCCGAGTTAACCTCGTAAGTCAACTGGTTGGGCTCGTAGCTCTTGATGGTTACCACGCTGGCAGTATCCTGAGTAGCGCTCTCGCCCAACTGGGTCTTGAACTGCTCATCGGCCACAGCCTCGTGGCGCAGGTCAATCTTACCCACCTGAGCTATCTCCTCGTTGGCATTCTTCACATAGTTCACCTGATCCACAAACCAGGCATTACCCAGAGCGTAAGGGTTCTGGATGGGCACGGTCTGGCCACCCTGCAAGGGGAAGATGAAGTAGCGGGTGTTGAGCATATTAAGTACAGGACAGATGCTGTCGCCCTTCACCTGGGTCATATCGCCACCAGCCTCGGATACAGCGCCCATCAGCTTCTGCATCTCAGGATTGATATACTGTTCGATCAGCTCCTGATAGCGGCGCAGCTTGGCAGCGTGGTAGCCACCAATGCTCTTATGATAGTAGGATGTCTCGTTCTCGTTAAAGGTGTTTGAGGCAAGATTCAGCACACGGTAGTCGAGCGTCTTGTCGCGCAGGATCAGCTCGTCAGTCTGCGACATCTGCTGAGGTGCCTCGCGCTCGCTCTTGGGCACAAACATCTCATCATTCAGATAGCGCTTGTTCACCTGCCAAAGGTCGACCAGACAGAGCACTAAGATGATGCCTACGGCATACGCCTTCTTGAGCTTGCCGTACATCATAGCAAAGAGCGCACCTGTGCCCACCACGATAATCCAGAACGAGCGCCAGCAATCAGCCGTAAACACAGCCTTACGCATCTCGGTAAGGTTGCTGGTGAGTGGGGCGATATGCTCCTGAGGCAGCGTGCTGAGCGCGCGCATCTCGCTCGACGAGATAAAGCTATCGAAGAACAGCGATGGCATGAGGGCAAACAACAGACAGAAGCCAGCAGTAAGGGCGAAACTGATGCAGATGTGCTTGCGATACTTAGCGAAGGCGTCAGGCTCATCGTAGAGTCGCTTCAGTGCCATCATGGCCAGCAAGGGAATAGTAAACTCTGCAATCACCAGTATTGAGGCCACCGTACGGAACTTGGCGTACATGGGTACATAGTCGAGGAAGAAATCGGTAAAGCCCATGAAGTTCTTACCCCACGAAAGCAGTATCGACAGGATGGTAGCAGCCAGCAAAGCCCACTTCATAGGGCCCTTCACAATGAGCAGGCCTAAGATGAAAAGCATCATCACAAAAGCACCCACATACACTGGTCCGCTGGTACCAGGCTGCTCGCCCCAGTACTGACCTATCTGCTGGTAGATACTCTCGTAGGTAGGATTGGCCTTCTCCATGGCAATCTTACTCTCACTCATGGGTACCGAGGCACCACCCTTGGTGTTAGGTACAAGCAGCGTCCAGGTCTCGTCGATACCATAGCTCCACTGAGTGATATAGTCGCGCTCCAGACCACTGCTGGTCTGGTTGGCAGAATTCTGCTTCACCAGCTCGCTCTTGCCACGCATCGACTCCTGACCATACTGCCAGGTGTGGTAGAGATTCGAGAGGTTGATGCACACACCAATGGCTGCTCCTGCCACGCACACACCTGTGGCCTTGGCAAAGGCGACATACGTCTTATGACGGATAGCATCGACCAGCCAGGCAATCACCATCGCCAGAATGATGAACAGATAGTAATAGGTCATCTGCACGTGGTTGGCATTGATCTCGAAAGCCGTGAAAATAGCTGTGAGCAGGAATCCCCACAGGTATTTGCCTCGATAGGCCAGCACAATGCCCGCTATCATAGGTGGCAGGTAAGCCAACGCCCACACCTTCCAGATATGGCCCGCAGCAATGATAATGAGGAAATAGGTGCTGAACGCCCACACGATGGAACCTAAGGCTGCGAGGTGCTGACGGAAGTCGAAAGCACGCAACAGGATATAGAATCCTAACAGATAGGCAAACACATACCACACGTTCTCAGGCAGGAACAGATGGTATATCTTAGTCATGGTACTCAACTTGTCGGTAGAATTGTACGAGGGAGCCATCTGGTAGGTAGGCATACCGCCAAAGAGGGCATTGGTCCAGCGACTGCGCTCGCCCGTCTTCTGCATATACTCAGCCACCTCTTGTCCTGCACCTCGACCTGCCGATGCATCGTGACGATAAAGGATACGTCCCTCGATATCAGCTGGGAAGAAATAGGCGAAAGCCAGAACGGCAAACAACAACACTGCCAACAAATCGGGCAGCCATTTTTTCAGTAATGTCATAACTTGCAAATTATTTAATTTGCCTGCAAAATTACACATAATTTTCAATTTTCAATTGTCAATTATCAATTATTTTGTATCTTTGCAGCAAAATATGGAAGAAACAATCATTACAAGCGTACAAAACGCCAAGATTAAACACGTAGTAGCCCTGCAACAAAAGTCGTCGCTCCGCCGTGAGGAGGGGCTGTTCGTGGTTGAGGGTCAGCGCGAGATAGAGCACTGCAAAGCCTGTGGCTACGAAGTGGTAGAGGAGTACATCCGCGACAAGAATGTTACGCCACAGGTATATGAGAAAATGGCCTATCGCGGCAGTACCGAGGGGCATATCGCTGTGGTACGATGCAAGCCTCACACCCTCGCCCAGCTACAACTGAAGGAGCATCCGCTCATCGTTGTACTCGAGAGCGTGGAGAAGCCTGGCAACTTAGGCGCTATCCTGCGCTCAGCCGAGGCTGCTGGCATCGATGCCCTTATCGTGTGCGACCCACTCACGGATATGTATAATCCCAACGTGATCCGTGCCAGCATCGGTGGCGTGTTCTGCGTGCCCACAGCCGTCTGTTCGTCGCAGGAGTGCATCGCCTTCCTCAAGGAGCACGGCATCACCATCCTCACCGCTCAGCTGCAGGATTCGTACGAATACTACGATTACGATATGACGCAGGGCACAGCCATTGTGATGGGTACTGAGAGCACAGGACTAACCAACCAGTGGCGCGAAGCTGCCGATGCCCACATCCGCATACCCATGCTGGGCCGTTTAGACTCGCTGAACGTCAGCGTCTCAGCCGCCATCCTGATGTACGAAGCAGTACGCCAGAGAATGGTAAAAAAGTAAAAAGTTAAAGTTTAAAGTTCAAAGTTCAAAGTTCAAAGTATGAAGATAGGAATGATAGTAGCAATGGATAAGGAACTGAAGCAGCTCCGTCCATTATTCCCCGAAGATAAAGTGATTCTGCAGAAGAGCGGTATTGCCACAGTGAATGCCGCTATCCAGACAGTAGAAATGATTCGCCAGTACAAGCCCGATGTGATTATCTCGAGTGGTTGCGCTGGTGGCAATGGCGATGATATCAACCTGCAGGATGTAGTAGTAAGTTCTGAGCTCACCTACCACGATGTGTACTGTGGCTCTGCCATCGACGACACCACCGTCTATGGACAGGTGCAGGGTTTGCCAGCCCGTTATCAGGCTGACCCTTACCTGCTCGAGAAAGCCAAACAGACTGGTGCCAAACCAGGACTGATTGTAACTGGCGACTGGTTTGTGGATTCGAAAGAGAAGATGCGCGAGATAGTAAGCCACTTCCCAGAGGCAAAGGCTGTCGACATGGAGAGCTGCGCCATCGCACAGGTATGCCACATCTATAAGGTGCCTTTCATCTCGTTCCGACTGATTAGTGATATCCCTCTGCGCGACACTGATGCCTCGCAGTATCACAACTTCTGGGATACCGTTGCCGAGAAGTCATTCATTACCACCAAGACTTTCATCGAAAGCCTGTAAAGGTAAAAAAGTAAAAAGGTAAAAAAGTAAAAAGGTAAAAAAGTAAAAAGGTAAAAAGGTAAAAAGGTAAACAATGGAAGTAATACAGAGTTTTACGATTGACCACACGCACCTAAAGCCAGGCATCTACGTATCGCGTGTGGATAAAGGTTTCACCACATTCGACCTGCGCATTACCGAACCCAACAAGGAGCCTGCTGTTGCCCCTGCTGCCATACACAGCATTGAGCATCTGATGGCTACCTGGTTCCGCAACAGCCGCGCCAAAGAAGATGTGGTATATGTAGGGCCCATGGGCTGCCTGACAGGCATGTACATCATTATGCTGGGCAACTACACCGTTGAGGATATGCGCCAGCTCACCATTGAGTGTCTGGAGTGGATTCTCACACAGGACGAGGTGCCTGCTACACGTCCAGAGGCATGCGGCAACTACCTGCTGCACGACCTGCCCATGTGCAAATGGGAGTGTGCACGCTATCTGGATCGCCTGAAAAACGATTTCCACTCGGAGTACACCAAACTGCAGATTACACTCGAAGACGGCAAAGTATTCGCCGACGCCTGAATCGACAACAAACATCAAAAAGAAATCCCCACCTCGATTGAGATGGGGATTATTCTTTTTCCGGATGTAAATAAATAATTACTTACGGAGACCAAGAGCCTTGATGATAGCACGATAACGATTGATATCGTTATTGTACAGGTACTTCAGCAACTTACGACGCTTACCTACCATCATGGTCAGTGAACGTGCAGTGTTGTGATCCTTGTGATTCTTCTTCAGGTGCTCTGTCAGGTGAGAGATACGATAGGTGAAGAGAGCAATCTGAGCCTCTGCAGAACCTGTATCAGTGGTGCTCTTACCATACTGACCGAAGATCTCCTCCTTCTTTGCCTTGTCTAAATACATAACTTTAATGTGATTAAAAAAATTGTTGCAATAACATTTTTCAAACGCGATTCCCGCCTAATCACCAGTGGGTTACGTCGTCAAATGCTTCGGATTTTCCGAAATGCGGCTGCAAAGGTACAACTTTTTTTCGTTTCCACAAATTTTTTCCGAAAAAATGTGTAACTTTGCACCCGAATTTAAGTATTTTCGTATGCAGGATATCAGAAACATTGCAATTATCGCACATGTTGACCACGGAAAAACAACACTCGTGGACAAGATGATGCTGGCTGGACACCTGTTCCGTGACGGACAGAATCTCAGCAATCAGGTACTGGATGCCAACGACTTGGAGCGCGAGCGTGGTATCACCATTCTTTCAAAAAACGTCAGTATTAATTGGAAAGGCGTTAAAATCAATATCATCGACACTCCAGGACACTCGGATTTCGGTGGCGAAGTAGAGCGTGTGCTCAACATGGCCGATGGCTGTCTGCTGTTGGTTGATGCTTTCGAAGGTCCTATGCCACAGACACGATTCGTGCTGCAGAAGGCACTCGAAATCGGACTGAAGCCTATCGTTGTAGTTAACAAGGTAGATAAGCCAAACTGCCGCCCTGAGGAGGTTTACGAGATGGTATTCGATCTGATGTTCTCACTCAATGCCACCGAGGAGCAGTTGGATTTCCCCGTGGTTTACGGTTCGGCTAAGAATGGCTGGATGAGTGAGGACTGGCAGAAACCTACCGACAATATCACTTATCTGCTTGATAAAATCGTAGAGATGATTCCCGCCCCAAAGAAGGAGGAGGGAACACCTCAGATGCTCATCACATCGCTCGACTATTCGAGCTATCAGGGTCGTATCGCCGTAGGTCGTGTACACCGTGGCACCCTGAAGGATGGCATGCAGGTAACCATTGCACACCGCGATGGCACCATGGAGAAGACTAAGATCAAGGAACTGCACACCTTTGAGGGTATGGGACACGTACATACCGAACAGGTGGAGTGTGGCGACATCTGCGCTGTCATCGGACTGGATAAGTTTGAGATTGGCGATAGCATCTGCGACCTGGAGAACCCAGAGCCACTGGCTCCTATCGCTATCGACGAGCCCACCATGTCGATGCTGTTTATGATTAACGACTCGCCATTCTTCGGCAAGGAGGGTAAGTTTGTGACCTCGCGCCATATTAACGACCGCCTGGAGAAGGAGCTGGAGAAGAATCTGGCCCTGCGCGTGACTCCTTTCGAGGATAGCACCGATAAGTGGATTGTATCAGGACGTGGCGTGCTGCACCTCTCAGTGCTGGTTGAGACCATGCGTCGTGAGGGCTACGAGCTGCAGGTTGGTCAGCCCCAGGTAATCTACAAGGAGATCGACGGTGTGAAGCACGAGCCTGTTGAGGAGCTCACTATCAACGTGCCCGAGGAATTCTCATCAAAGATGATTGATATGGTAACCCGTCGTAAGGGTGAGATGACATCAATGGAGAGTCAGGGTGAGCGCGTAAACATCGAGTTCGATATCCCATCGCGTGGTATCATCGGACTGCGTACCAATGTGCTCACAGCCAGTCAGGGCGAGGCCATCATGGCCCACCGCTTTAAGGAGTATCAGCCATACAAGGGCGAGATTGAGCGCCGTGTAAATGGTTCGATGATCTCGATGGATACTGGTAACGCCTTTGCTTATGCCATCGACAAGCTGCAGGACCGTGGTAAGTTCTTCATCGATCCAGGTGAGGATGTTTACATGGGTCAGGTAGTTGGTGAACATGTTCACGATAACGATCTGGTGGTAAACGTATGTAAGGCTAAGCAGCTTACTAACGTGCGTGCATCGGGTACCGATGATAAGGCTCGCATCATTCCAAAGACGGTGATGAGTCTGGAGGAGTGCCTGGAGTACATCAAGAGCGACGAGCTGGTTGAGGTAACACCAAAGTCGATGCGTATGCGCAAAACGATTCTGGATCACGACCAGCGTAAAAAGGCTGCGAAACAGTGAGCGTAATGATGCTTGCATCGATTACCGAACGCAAGCAGGCTCGACCGTTGGTCAAGACAAATAAGGTATAAGATACTCACAAAAAAAAGCCTCGCCAATCGGCGAGGTTTTTTTATGCTTAGAAGTGGATGTTTACATCTAATCCCAGTTGGATAGGTGTTGCTCGCTGAGCAAAGTAGTGAGTTCCACCTACCGCACTCGATGCAACAGCAAACGTGTTGTAGTGTGTATTGGTGAGGTTACGTCCCCAGAGTGATACCAGCACTGGTCCGAAATCATAATCGGCATGTGCGCCAGCCACAGCATAGAACTTCTGTGCATAGGTGTTAGCCTCGTCCCACCAAATCTTACCCTGGCCATTCATATTGACACCAATGGTAAACTTGCCGATGTGCCAGTCAATCATAGCGCTTACTGTGTGCTGAGGAACGAAGGGCACATAGTTGCCATTGTAATCACCAGCGAATATATCCGTATTTGGAGATGTAGAACCACCTACGGTATGCTGGTACTCATCAAACTTAGCATTTGTGAATGCATAGGTTACAGCCCAGTCGAGAGCATTGTCGATAGCCTTTCCACGCAGAGTAGCCTCAACGCCACAAGAGTGACTCTTACCTGCATTGACCATTATGCGACCATAGTTGCTGTTAGGCTCCATGATCGACAGCTGTTGATTGCGAATCTGCATGTAGTAGAGAGCCAAGTCGAAGTGAGTGCTACCACCAAACAGGTTGAGGTGGGTACCAATCTCATAGTTCCAACTCTCCTCAGGCTTGTAGGCGATAGTCTCGTTGATAGCATCATAGTCGGCAGCAGTGTGCTCCACATCGTAGTCACCACGCATAGCGTCCTGCTGATGCGCATTCAACTCAGTCTGCAGCACATCGCTGAACATCTGGAAATTGTATCCACCAGCGCGATAGCCCTTTGATACCAGTGCGTAGATATTACCAATATTCTCGTCGAAGCTATAGGTCAGCGCCACCTTTGGCAACAGCTGGGTGTAGCTCTTAGAGCGACTGTCCTGTACATGCGATGTGAGGTGATAGGTAGCAGTAGCATTAGCAGTACCACCCGTCATGTTCATATAGGCCAGGGCATCGTAGTCAATCTTCACCTTATCTATATTAAAGCGCAGACCGAGTGTAAGTTTCCAGTTGTCGCCAAACAGAAAGTTCGACTCATGGAAGGCAGCGAAGTTCCAGCTTGGAGTCTTATAATCACCTGGCACAGCCATCTCGGCAGTCATGGTAACACCCATTCTGTCGACCATTGCCTGGGCAGCAGCCTGACTCATACCCTTTCTAATCATACCCTGAATCATCGAGTTCTTCATGGCATTGGCAATCGCATTGCCGATAGGACCTGTGATACCATCGCCAAAGAGTACAGGCGCATTGGTGTTGAGCCACTGGTACGATCCAAACAGGCCCGTGGCATGCTGCCAGCGCGAAGCGCCATGGTTACGCAGCACCAGCTCCTGAGTGATGGCGTTCATCTTCTGGCGCTGCTCCAGTCGCAGGTAGTCGCCAGTCATATAGTCCTGGTCCATCAGCATCAGGTCGTTCAGATACTGATAGCTGGTGGTTGAGGTAAAGAGCAAGGCATCTGTCTCGTAACCAATGTTCAAACCTGTGGTAAACATATTACGCTTGTAACCGTTCATGATGGTGGTTGCAGGATCCTGAACTGTTTCATCTGCAGGCATAAATGTTGAGCTATATAGTGTTGGCAGATAAGCGAACGGATGGAACTCGCCATAACCAAAACCATTCTGGTTTACATACTGGTAATCAGCAGTCCAGTCGAACTTCAGTTGCTTATTAGGCTGCCAAATCAGACGGAGCTTACCACCAGCCTCGTTGGTCAAGTCGTTCTTCTGGTCGAAGTTCTGATTATTAATAAAACCTTTCAGTCCGCTGTAGAATCCAGCCACGCTGAATGCCAACTTCTCTGATGGACGATGGTAGTGAGCCACCTCTACATTACTATATAAGCCAGTGCCGATACCCAAACGGATATCAGTGCCCTGATAGTTCATGGGATTCTTAGAGTAGATACGTACCAAGCCGCCCTCGGTATTCATGCCATAGAGCGAACCCTGGGGACCACGCAGCACATCGACACGGTCCAACATATAAAAATGGTTGTTGAAAGCCGACTTCGACATCAGGGGGATGTTATCGTAATACACACCTACTGCAGGGTTGTTGATACGCGAACCAATACCACGTACATACATCGACGATGTGAGGCGCGAACCATACGATGGCATTACAAACGAAGGTACATACTGCGAAAGCTGACTCAAATCGTGAACATGCAACTGCTGCAACTGCTCACTACCAAACACGTTACTACTAACTGGCTGAAGGCGCAGGCGCACCTGCTCCTTGGGTTGCGATACCACCACAACCTCATCGAGATCGACAACCTTACTTGAATCGCTTAGAGCCTCAGTATCGAGACTAAAAAGAGGAGTGGCCAGGCCAGAAAGCTGGCCACCCAGTGCCAAAAGCACGAAAACAATCTTCTTATTCATTAATTCTACAACTTATAATCTTAATTGCGCTGCAAAGGTACGCAATTTTTGCAACATATGCAATCCACATTTATATGGATTTTTAGAAACACTACGACAAACAGACATACATCAATGCCATTTTGTCAGCATTTATTCACTCGGCACGAACATTGAACATTGAACATTAAACGTGAAACATGAAACATTAAATAAGAAAGGAGATAGATATGACATTCGACAAGTTTACAATTAAAGCGCAAGAGGCCATTCAGCAGGCGGTGAACACAGCCCAGATGAATGGTCAGCAGGTGATAGAACCTGTACACATACTGAAAGGTGTGATAGAGAAGGCGAAGGACGTTACCACCTTCATCTTCCAGAAGTTGGGGGTGAATGCCCAGCAGATAGAGTTACTGGTAGATCAGGAGATACAGCATCTGCCCAAAGTGCAGGGCGCTGGTCAGCCTTATCTCTCCAGTGATAGTAATAATGTACTCGTGCGCGCGCAAGAGGTGGCTCAGAAGGGGGGCGACGAGTTTGTATCAGTAGAGCCTGTCCTACTCGCCCTGCTCAAGGTTAACTCTACCGCCTCACGCATCATGAAGGATGCTGGCTGCACAGAGAAGGAGATGCAGGCTGCTATTCAGGAGCTACGCCAAGGACAGAAGGTACAATCGCAAAGTGCCGATGATAACTACCAGAGTCTGGAGAAATATGCCAAGAACCTGGTTGAGATGGCGCGCCAAGGTAAGTTAGACCCCGTGATTGGTCGCGACGATGAGATTCGTCGTGTACTGCAGATTCTGAGTCGCCGCACCAAGAACAACCCTATATTAATAGGTGAACCTGGTACTGGTAAGACAGCCATCGTTGAGGGCCTGGCTGGACGTATTGTGCGTGGCGATGTGCCAGAGAACCTGAAGGACAAGCAGCTTTACTCCCTTGATATGGGTGCACTGGTAGCTGGTGCGAAATACAAAGGTGAGTTTGAGGAGCGTCTGAAGAGCGTGATCAACGAGGTGACCAAGGCCGAGGGCCGCATCATCCTGTTTATCGACGAGATCCACACATTGGTTGGTGCTGGCGGTGGCGAGGGCGCCATGGATGCTGCTAACATTCTGAAGCCAGCATTGGCACGTGGTGAACTGCGCGCCATTGGTGCCACCACACTGAACGAGTATCAGAAATACTTCGAGAAGGATAAGGCCCTGGAGCGCCGATTCCAGACTGTGATGGTAGACGAGCCCGATGAGCTCAGCGCTATCTCTATCCTACGAGGACTGAAAGAGCGCTATGAGAACCACCATAAAGTACGTATCCAGGACGATGCCTGTATCGCCGCCGTACAACTCTCAGAGCGATATATCAGCGAGCGATTCCTGCCTGATAAGGCTATCGACCTGATGGACGAGGCCGCAGCCAAACTGCGTATGGAGCGCGACTCTGTACCAGAGGAACTCGATGAGATCACCCGTCGTTTGGCTCAGCTCGAAATCGAGCGCGAAGCGATTAAGCGCGAGGGCGATACGCAGAAGATATCGCAACTGGATAAGGATATTGCCGAACTGAAGGAACAGGAGACCCAGTTCCGTGCCAAGTGGGAAGGCGAACGCCAGCTCATTAATAAAATCCAACAGGACAAGCAGGAGATTGAGAACCTGAAGCTGGAGGCAGAGCGTGCTGAGCGCGAAGGCGACTATGGTAAGGTGGCCGAGATACGCTACTCAAAATTAAAGGCTCTTGAGGACGACATCGCACACATCCAGAGTCAGCTGGCCAATGCACAGGGCGACAACTCTCTGGTGCGCGAAGAGGTTACTGCCGATGATATCGCAGAGGTAGTATCTCGCTGGACAGGCATCCCTGTAACCCGCATGATGCAGAGCGAGCGCGAAAAACTGTTGCACTTAGAGGACGAGTTGCACAAACGCGTGATTGGTCAGGACGAGGCCATCATTGCCGTATCTGATGCTGTGCGCCGTAGTCGTGCAGGCTTGCAGGATCCTAAGCGACCTATCGCCAGCTTCATCTTCTTAGGCACTACTGGTGTAGGTAAAACAGAGCTCGCCAAGACCCTGGCCGACTATCTGTTTAACGACGAAACGATGATGACGCGTATCGATATGAGCGAGTATCAGGAGAAATACAGCGTGAGTCGACTGATTGGTGCACCTCCAGGATACGTAGGTTACGACGAGGGTGGACAGCTGACTGAGGCCGTGCGCCGCAAGCCATATTCTGTAGTGCTGTTCGATGAGATTGAGAAGGCACATCCAGATGTATTCAACATTCTGTTGCAGGTACTGGATGATGGACGTTTGACAGATAACAAGGGACGTACTGCCAACTTCAAGAACACCATCATCATCATGACCTCGAACGCTACGCACGAACAACTTCGCGCCACTATGCGCCCAGAGTTCCTGAACCGTATTGATGAGATTATCACCTTTACCCCACTTACCAAGGAACAGATTGCAGATGTAGTGAAGTTGCAGCTCAAGAAGGTAACGGATATGCTGGCACCTCAGGGCATCAGTCTGGAGTGTACACCTCAGGCCATCAACTATCTGGCAGAACAGGGCTACGATCCCGACTATGGTGCACGTCCTGTGAAACGCGCCATCCAGCAGTTCGTTCTCAACGATCTCTCCAAGAAGCTCTTGGCTGATGAAGTGGATCGCACCAAGCCTATCATCATCGATGATTTTGGCGACGGACTCGTGTTCAGAAATTAAAAGAAAAGGTTGCTCAAACTAAAGAGCAACCTTTTTTCGTTTGTGAATATACAATCCCCTTCGATGTGGTCTGCCAGCCAATCGCCGACCTTGTAAATCATACCAATAATCATCGCTGTCCTTAACAGTCTCAACGATGGGTGCAACTCCTGTTGTCATAGCATCGAACGAGATGGTACCATCAGCAGCCATCTGGATATTGGAAAGTGGCATAGGCAGTTCCGAACAGTCGTGAACCTCTAAAGTATCAGTCAACATGGGATAAGGTGAAGAACTGAGGATACGACTATTCATGTGATTGGATTTATCAACGTACTGCGAAAGACCTTTATCATTGAGATAATCAAACCATTGATCAAAGTCCATACCATCGGCATGCAACAGCTCATAGCGATTCGACGAACCATTTACCCTATTAAGATACCATTCATTAGCATCGTAGTCTACATAGGCTATCAGAAGTCCTTTTCCTGGTACGCCCTTGTCCCACCCCGTCTGCTGGCGATTTTCCAATATATAGAACTTGTTATCCCCAATCACCATCTTATACGCTTTGCCGCCATCGGCTACAGGTTTCAGATCTGTAATGGTACAGGGAACGGTGATTTCTTCGAGTGGAAGCCAACCTAACAGATAGCGCTCAAAGGCCGAGAAATTGGGCGGACTCCAACCCCAAGCCGTATAATTACCACCATCCATCAAGTCCCACTCATCGACTACCGAAACCGGTGCGACACTTACATCATAAGTAGGATAAAGATCAGGCAGCCCCAAACAATGACTATACTCATGACAGATGGTACCGATGCCGCATAGATTACCTGTATAAAATTTCTCAGCACTGGCACTATAATCCCTAGCAGACAGATTCTCGCCCACCTGAACACTCACGGACAGTTTACCGGTATTCGGCCAGAAATACTTCGAGTACTGACTATTACCACCATTTCCACCATAGCTCGAGTGAATGAAGATAATCTGATCCACCTCACCATCCTGATCCCAATCGTAAGGCGAAAAATCGATATGCAAGGAGTCGACTGCCTTCTCAACAGCTTCCTTCATCGCAGGTTTAGCATAATTAGGGGAGGACTGACCTTTGGCATTCTTACTGACAAAGACAGGACCAAAAACATCGAACTGCACGTTGAACATACCAAGCGACTGATCGCGGAAATAATCAGCAGCACAAGGCATCGTACCACACGTATTACTGCCTGTGACATTCAACAACTCATGGTAATATGTTTTGGGATCGTCCATACTAAAAGCGGCATCAGCATACTGAAGAAGTATGACAGCCTGACGATAAACACGATTGGGGTCCCAGTTTTGTTTCAGTGGTGGTAAGGCACGTGTCTTAGCACCTGATGATACTTGTGCATCTTGTATGCAAGGATAGCGCTGTATCATCAACTCTTGTGCGCTGGTAGCAATTGCCACCAGCAGCACAAAAGCGAATGATGTTATTTTGCGCAAGGAGTCCATGGCTTCAGGGTCTTGAAGAAGTCATTACCCTTGTCATCAACCAGGATGAATGCGGGGAAGTCCTCAACCTCAATCTTCCATACAGCCTCCATACCCAGCTCTGGATACTCAACGCACTCAATGCTCTTGATAGAGCTCTTAGAGAGAACAGCAGCTACACCGCCAATAGTTCCCAGATAGAAACCGCCATGCTTCTTACATGCCTCGGTAACAACATCAGAACGGTTACCCTTGGCAATCATCACGAGCGATGCACCGTTAGCCTGGAACTCATCAACGTATGGGTCCATACGGTTAGCTGTGGTTGGGCCCATAGATCCACAAGGATATCCCTCTGGCGTCTTAGCAGGTCCAGCATACAGCACTGGGTACTTCTTGAAATAGTCAGGCATACCCTCACCAGCATCCAGACGAGCCTTCAGTTTAGCGTGAGCGATATCACGGGCCACGATGATAGTACCCTTCAGGTTCACACGTGTGCTTACAGGATACTTAGAGAGCTCAGCACGTACAGCATCGATACCCTCGTTCAGGTCGATCTCGATACCCTTGCCGCCCTCACCTGGCTTGCGCAGCTCCTCAGGAATCAGCTCTGTTGGGTTGCTGTCCATCTTCTCCAGCCAGATACCATCAGCATTGATCTTTGCCTTGATGTTACGGTCGGCAGAGCAGCTAACGCCCATACCGATAGGACAGCTTGCACCATGACGAGGCAGACGGATCACGCGGATATCGTGAGCCAGGTACTTACCACCGAACTGTGCACCCAGACCGATCTTCTGAGCCTCCTTAATCAGCTTCTGCTCCAGGTCGATATCACGGAAAGCACGACCAGTCTCATCACCTGTTGTTGGCAGACCATCGTAGAACTTGATTGAAGCCAGCTTCACTGTCAGCAGGTTCTTCTCGGCTGATGTACCACCGATTACGAATGCAATGTGGTATGGAGGACATGCAGCTGTACCCAGGCTCTTCATCTTCTCTACCAGGAATGGGATGAGTGTTCCCTCGTTCTGGATAGTAGCCTTGGTCATTGGGTAGAAGTAGGTCTTGTTGGCAGAGCCACCACCCTTAGCCACCATCACAAACTTATACTCAGCACCCTCTGTTGCCTCGATGTCGATCTGTGCAGGCAGGTTGCAACGGGTGTTCACCTCGTCGTACATATTCAGAGGAGCGTTCTGCGAGTAGCGCAGGTTGTCCTGAGTAAAGGTATTGAACACACCCAGGCTCAGAGCCTCTTCATCCTCGAAACCAGTCCAAATCTGCTGTCCCTTCTCGCCATGGATGATGGCGGTACCAGTGTCCTGACAGAAAGGCAGGATACCCTTGCAAGCCACCTCTGCATTACGCAGGAACTGCAGGGCTACATACTTATCATTCTCAGAGGCCTCGGGATCGGTCAGGATCTTAGCCACCTGTTCGTTATGTTCGCGACGCAGCATGAACTCCACATCGTGGAATGCCTGCTGGGCCAACAGTGTGAGTGCTTCCTTGGTAACCTTAACGATCTGCTTTCCTTCAAACTCGGCGGTGCTTACGCCTTCTTTTGTCAACAAGCGGTACTCCGTCTTGTCCTCGCCCACCTGGAACATGGGCGCATACTTAAATTCAACTGTCTTAGCCATAATCACATTTATTTATATGTACAATATTTAATATCCAAATACTTCTTCGGTTGTCAGTCTCTTCACAGGACCGATCTTCTCGAGTGCTTTCATGTCGAGCTCCTTCTCATCGCCCAGGATGATGTAGCGATAAGTCTTGTTGGCCATAGTCTTCTTCTCGAAGTTCACCATGTCCTGCAGTGTCACCTTGTCCAGATCCTGATAAATCTTCTGATTCAGGTCGTAGTCCAGACCCAGTTCCTTCATAGCGTTCCACTTGTTGATGATGCTCATCTTGGTGGTGCGCAGACTGGCCAACTGCTTGGTCAGTGCGTCCTTAGCTATCTTGAATGCTGTCTCGCTGGCAGGCATCTCGTTCAGTATCTCATGGAAGTGATTGATGCAGTCCATCATCTTGTCGTTCTGAGTGATGATGTGAGTCATATAGTTCTCCTTACCACTCTTCTTGTCAGGAAGTCCATAGTAAGCCGCAGCGTTATAAGCCAGACCACGTGCCTCACGCATCTCCTGGAACACGATACCATTCATACCACCACCGAAGTACTCGTTGAATACTCCTACTACAGCAGCCTCATCGATATTCCAGTTGCGATGCTCGTCGTGATACATACGCATGTAGATATTCTTAGCGTCGAATGGAGCAATCCAAACCTCGTTGGTAGGTGTCTGTTGGCGCTCGTACTCCTTGTTCTGTGGTACAGGCATCAGCTTCTTTGGCATCTTATGAGTCTTGGTCACGATGTCAGAAACCTCCTTCACACTCATGGGGCCATAGTACTCCACGCTGTGCTCATAGCTACTCAGATTCTTCAGCAGGTCAACAAACACCTGTGGGTTGGTATTCTTCAGCTGCTCCTCGCTCATGATATCGCGGCTGTAGTTGCGCTTGCCAAACACACCATAGTTATACAGCCAATTGAAGTAACCACGCTGATTCTTCTTAGCATCACTACGACGCTTCAGTATCTGACCCACCATCTCGTCGTAAGCTGCTTTGTCCACCTTTGCGTTCTGCAGCAGTTCCTCACCCAAGGCCAATGCAGCCTGCATATTCTCGCTCAGTCCCATCAGACGCACGTTGATAGCATCGCTACCCTCGCCCACATAGAAGTCGCAACCCAGTTCATAGAACTTCTGCTTCAACTCAGCAGCGGTATATTTGTCAGTACCTAAGTAGTCGATATAGTCGGTAGCCACGTCATAACGGTTGTCAGCCTTGCGACCAAACTCATAGCGCAGGTTCAGCTGGAACAGTCCGTTCTCTGTATTCTTGACATACTTCATAGGAAGTCCCTTCTTGGTCTTTGCCATGGTAAGATCCTTCTTGAAGTCAACAAACTTGGGCTGAATTGGTTCTACCTTGGTATTCTGCACATCCTTCACAAACTGGCTCATCATGTCGCGGTTGGTAGGGATAGCAGTGATGGCAGGCTTGTCGATTTTCTTCTGAGTCTCGTCCACGCCCTGCTTCTTGAATACGGTTACATAACCCTCGGTAAAGAACTTGTTGGCAAAAGCCACCAGTTCCTGCTTGGTAATCTTCGAAATACGGTCGATGCTCTCAACCTCCTGTTTCCAGTCCACCTCATTAATAAAGGCATCAACAAACATATCAGCACGTCCCTCGTTGCTCTCCAGCACCTGATAGCGATTGCGCTTGTAGTTATTGATGATACTCAGCAACAGGTTGTCAGGGAAGTCACCTTTCTTCAGCTTTTCGATTTCTGCAAGCATCAGACTGCGAACCTCCTCCAGACTCTGTCCCTGCTTAGGAGAACCCAAAACCAGGAATGCACCATGGTCGCGCATCAACTCTGCTCCGGCACCTGCGCTCTGTACCTTCATGGTCTGATTCAGATCCAGGTCGAACAGTCCTGCACGACCATTGCTCAGTACACTCGACAGCAGGTTCAAGGTATCAGCCTGCAGGCTGTTGGCCTGCTCAGCACGCCAAGCTACCCATACCTGTTCTGCCTCTTGTCCGATAACTGTAGAATCCTTAGGCTGTGTCAATGCAGGCAGCGGTGCAAAAGTAGGCTGCTTTACATCAGCACCTGGTTTCCAACTGCTGAAATACTTATCGATGATGGCAATGGTTTTATCAGGATCAAAATCACCTGCCATACAGATAGCCACATTGTTGGGGCGATACCACTTATTGAAGTAGTTCTTGATATTTGTTATCGAAGGATTCTTCAGGTGCTCCTGGGTACCGATGGTGGTCTGTGTGCCATAAGGATGGTTAGGCCACAACATCTTGCACAGGGTAGCGAAAAGCTTACGACTATCGGATGTCAGTCCGATGTTATACTCCTCATACACAGCCTCCAGCTCCGTGTGGAAACCACGAATCACCATGTTCTGGAAACGGTCGGCCTGAATCTTGGCCCAGTTGTCAATCTCGTTTGATGGAATGTTCTCTGTATAACAAGTCACATCATTCGAGGTGTAGGCGTTGGTACCCTCGGCACCGATGGCAGCCATCAGCTTGTCGTACTCATTGGGGATAAAATACTGTGCAGCCACCTGACTTACCGAGTCGATCTCATGATAAGCCTTTTTGCGGGCCTCGGGGTCGGTGAGCTTACGATAAGCCTCGTAGCGCTGCTCGATCTCCGCCAGAAGAGGGGCCTCTGCTTCGGGATTGTTCGTTCCGAACTTCTTGGTGCCTTTAAACATCAGGTGCTCCAAGTAGTGAGCCAGTCCAGTTGTTTCTGCAGGGTCATTCTTCGAACCTGTACGCACGGCGATGTAAGTCTGAATACGTGGTTTCTCGGTATTCACGCTCAGGAACACCTTCAGTCCATTATCCAATGTGTACATACGGGTCTGCATCATGTCGCCGGGAACGGTGACATACTTGTAGTCTTTGGCTTGAGCATTCATTCCGAATGCCAGCATGGCTCCAACAGCCAATAAAAATCTAGTTTTCATTAGTAATAAAAAAAATAAATGTTATATAATCAGCCGCAAAGGTAGACACTTTTAGCGACATTTGCAAAATAATTATCGGGTTTTTATCCAATTTGGAACGTTTTAACCGGAAATAAGTGGATTTATAAATAAATCCGCTTTTCAATTCTCTGTAACATTGGTTTCCTGATGGGTACCAACGAATTCACGACTCTGCTCTATCGGCTCGTACCGGTCTCTATCATACTGAGCGCCACAAGTAGCACACTCATAGGTATCCAGATAGTGCTTAACCAGATAAAGAACCTTGAAATCCTTGTACTGATGCACCCTCGTTGTACGCGAATGGTTTTGGACATTGGACTTATCTGTCCTCGTACTACCATCACCCATTTTCCATACGGTTTCTGTCCATGTCTTCCATCTTGCAGTATTGCTCGACACAAGCTTGTCGTACTCACTCTCAGTACACCATTGAAGCGCCTCATCCACAAATGCTGTATTAACACGGGTGTATGAGTCCATCGACTTACACTGAGGACAACGCTGTTCCATGATTTTCCTCATGAAACGGTCCTCAAAACTGATAGCCATATAGGCGATGACAGGCAAGAAGAACCACCACCATACCCCCCATGTCAACATGAGTACAGTCCAGATGTAGATGGATATGATGATCAGAGCGGTGATAACCCACCTGACAGCATAATTGCTCAACCATATAAAAGGATGGCGCAGAGGTATCAGCGCCATGATGATATGCGCCAACAGGAAACAGGTGGCATACAACCAGCAGAATCCGAAGACGAAGACAAGCGCCATGGCAAGGTAATATTTCCAGCCATCCAACTCCTTCAGGTTCAGATTATACCAATAGTAACTCTCGTCGATGAATGAATGACAGACATCCACGATGGCACCCGTGAGGGGAATGGTTTCCAGGAAGAAGGCATTCCTATCTGTACTGTCTTTATACTGGATATGCCCCACACCTGCCACATCAGCCTTTGGGAACGAGATATCAGGTCGCATCTGCACACCCGTTTGGGGATCGAGCACTGACACATTAAGAAACAATCTCACGCCAGAGTCGACACGCTGCACGGTCATACTTTTATCAAAATAATCCTCTATCTCGGCTGGAGTCATCGTTTGGCAGAGAGCCTCAAACTTCTCTTTCGAGATATATCGCGGTCCTATAGGCGAAGTGAGCTGATAGTTATCCAACTCCATCTCAGTGAGGAATTTGATTTCAGATCTTGTCGTTTGCAGATCCGTACCGTCGGATGTTTTCACATCATACGTTACCTTGGAATCTTTTTTCAAACCAATAACACGGACTGTGTCGCCGATATATTCCTTGATATCATCTTTTGAACCTTTGACGATGACAGCGCGCTCATCAATAGCCAAAGGCGAGACAAACCCACGCTGACCGTCGGCTGTCTCCACCCAATAATAAGCCTCATGATTCGTTGGTTTGCCAATGCCAAACACCTGCAGACTATCGCCAGTCTTCAATTTCAGAATCGTGGCGTCACCAGCTTTATAATGCCGATTCCAATAAAGCGTCAGGTCGGCATTCTTGATGACCGTGGCGACTAGTGGATTTTCAGGTATCGCACGACGTGTGCGGACCACAGAAAAGATCAGAACCCCCAGTATGATAATTGCTGGTATCAGGTTTCTCCAAATCAACGAAATCTTCATAGGCTTTTAGTCGTTTATGAGGTTAATTCTCGTAATCAGTCTCGTGGTCGAGTTTCGAAAGGAAATCCTCATAGACATCCTGCTCTACGTCGCCCATCTGGTATTCCTTCTCGGCATCCTTGCGAATCTCAGCAATCCAGGCACGACGTGCTCTGACGTAGTCCTCGCGAATACGTTCGCAGGCGGCCTCGTCAAGTTGGTCGATCTGATAGTAGTCCAGAATCATCTGGTAGCTCCATGCCCAACGATAGTCGGTATAATTGTTATTGATTTCCGAGAAACGGTCGAGCACCTGCTGGATGTTGTCGATGACACCATTCTTGATATCATCCACCAGTCGCTGTTCCTCCGATTCAGGCAGCAGCAGTCCGCTCATATCGATCCATTTGCCTGTACCAACGGTTGATTCCGGAGGTGTGAGCAGCGATGAAGGGGATATTTTCTGCTGGCGCTTCAGCACGGCACCCATGTAGATACGCAGCGCGATATCATAGTATTTCAAGCCCTTGCGTAGCGAGGTGGCATTGATCACGTACTCATGAAAGTTATATCTGGTCACATTGTCGCCCGAAGCATGGCGCAGGTCCTTCAGAATCTGGATACCCTCCATGATCTCACCCACGGTGAATGGCGACAGCCAGTCGAAGTTAATGATCGACTTTCTGGACTGCTTGGAACGCTTGTCGCGCTTGGGCCACTTCTTGATATCACGGTAGAGACCTACGGTAGTGATGTTACGTCCAGGCACCAGGTAGCAGTCATCGCCGTATGCCAACAGATAGGAGAACGGCAGATTACGGGTATCAGGATGGTGCATCAGTTTACCGAAGCAGACAGAGAATGCGCCGATGGTAGCAGGCATCAGCACATAGGCGCCCGAAGCAGTCTTAGAGCCTCGTTCCAGCGTACCGTAGTGCATGGGTCCCATCTTGTAAGCATGGTTTGAGAAGTTGGTGTTCGAACCAGCATTATAGAAAGAGAACTCACCGCCGATGAGCAGCGAGCTTTTATGGTGAGAGGCCGAGAACGGGCCACAGAAGGCGGCGCAGGCCTCACCGTTGGCCATGAACGAGTTGGCAAAGAACAGACTGGCCTCGGCCGTAAATCCGTTGGTGATCTGGCAGGCCTCGCCCACGAAACAATCCTGCATCTTCACCGAGTTGTTGATTGAGCAGCCATCGCAGATAATCGAATTCTCGCAAATTACGCCAGTACCGATGAATACAGGAGCATCCATCGACGACATCACGGTACACTCAGACAAGCGGGCGGCACCGCTGATTTCACAGTCGCCCTTGATGATGGTGTTGGTGATATCCTTGGCATTGATAATTTTCACGTTGTTACCGATGTAGCCACGATCTGGACGCGACACACGGAGTTCGTCCTCAATCATCTGCTGGAGGGTCTGCTTCAGGTTCTTGTCAGCATTGTGCTTCACCATGAACGATGCGAGCTGGGAATTCAACTCACGGAAGATAGTCACATTGCCATCGCCCATCTCGTTAAGCACTGAAATGACCGAACCCTCACCGTAGGTCGCATCGTCGGTGGTCTCAAGGGTGCAGATGTTCGAGATGTAGCAGTCGTTACCGATGGTGTAGTTGTTAATGTAGTTACCGATCTTCTCGACCAGGCAGTCGTTACCAACAGTCACGTTACGCAGGGTGGCATCGTTAATACCCGAATGCTTCATGAACCCCTTGCTGACCTCAACCATCTTGTCGAACGAGCCCAGGCGGATATCGCCGTAGAACATCACACGATGGAAGTTGTACGGTTTAAAGTTCTCGTCGACTAATACGCGCTGCCAGTCCTCAGCCCAGCAGACATTGTTCTCCAAAACATCGATCTCGTTTTGGGTTAGTTTTCTGTAATTACTCATAATCTTGATATAAAAAATCGTTATACGGATATTTCTGTACATGGAGTTCGCGTACACGTTTGTATAACGTATCGCGCAACTCGTCGATGTTTTCTTTCTTCTTGGCCGAGATGAATAGGCACTCCAAGTAGTGCTGGTTCTCGCCGGTACGTGCCATCCATGTCTGCTCGAGGTCGTCGAGGGTCAGATTCTCCTTGGTGGCAGGTGTCAGGTCGTCTTCCTCCTTCTCCACCCAGGTGTAGGCGTCGATTTTATTGAAAACCAGCATGGCGGGTTTGTCGGCACATCCCAGTTCCTTCAGTGTTTCCTCCACCACACGTATCTGTTCCTCAAAGTCGGGGTGTGAGATATCCACCACGTGAACCAGCAGATCAGCCTCGCGCACCTCGTCGAGGGTGCTCTTGAACGATTCTACCAGGTCGGATGGTAACTTACGGATAAAACCAACGGTATCAGCCAAGAGGAATGGCAGATTGTCGATGGTCATCTTGCGCACGGTGGTGTCGAGGGTGGCGAAGAGTTTGTTCTCGGCAAACACCTCGCTCTTGGCCAGCAGGTTCATCATGGTCGATTTTCCCACATTAGTATAGCCCACGAGGGCAACGCGGATCAGTCGGCCACGGTTCTTGCGCTGGGTTGTTTTCTGCTTGTCGATTTCTGCCAGGCGCTGTTTCAACAGGGTGATACGCTGCAGGATGATTCGGCGGTCCATCTCCAACTGGGTTTCACCAGGACCACGCAGTCCTACCGAACCCTTACCTCCGCCCGAACCCGAGCCACCACCCTGGCGCTCCAAGTGCGTCCAGAGTCGCTGCAATCGAGGTAGCATGTATCGGTGCTGCGCCAGCTCCACCTGAGCCTTAGCTTCGGCTGTCTGCGCGCGCATAGCAAAGATATCGAGAATGAGGGAGGTACGGTCCAGGATCTTCACCTGCAGTTCCTTCTCGATGTTACGCATCTGCTTGGCAGAGAGTTCATCGTCGAAGATCACCATACCCACGGGCTGCGGGGCGTTCGACTCATCAAGCAATCCCTCGGCAAAGAGCGAGGCATCCTGCGCGTCGAGCCAATCGTCGTACGCATCCTGACATTGTTTAATATAGTCCTTGATTTCCAACAGTTTACCGCTACCCACATAGGTAGTCTGACTGGGTCCACCCACCTTCTGGGTGAATCGCTTCACGGTCACTGCTCCAGCCGTATCGGCCAGGAACTCGAGTTCGTCGAGATATTCTTTGGTTTTGGCCTCGTCCTGCTCCTTGGTAATCAGACCTACGAGCACGGCAGTCTCGGCCTTGGCTTCTGATATTACAAATTCCTTCATATTGGGTACAAAATTAAACAAATATCTCCGTGAGCGGAAAAAAATGATGTTAATCCGTGTTAATACGCCCCTAAAAAGAATTATTCGTTGTATTTTTGCAGGCAAATTAGGAACCAAACTTAAAACAAATAGTATTATGAGAGTAATTATTCAGAGTGACTATCAGAAAATGTCACAGTGGGCAGCAAACCACGTCATCGAGCGTATCAACGAGTTCAATCCAACCCCCGACCACAAATTTGTGCTGGGTCTTCCCACCGGTTCATCGCCTGTAGGCATGTACAACGAGCTGGTTGAAGCCAACCGTGCAGGTAAGGTTTCTTTCAAGAATGTGATCACCTTCAACATGGACGAGTATGTAGGTCTGCCTGAGACTCACCCTGAGAGTTATCACGCTTTCATGGCACGCAACCTGTTCGACCACATTGATTGCCCCAAGGAGAACATCCACATTCTGAACGGTAATGCTGCCGACCTGCAGGCCGAGTGCAAGCACTACGAGGAGATGATCAAGGAGGCAGGTGGCATCGACCTGTTTATCGGTGGTATCGGTCCTGATGGTCATATTGCTTTCAACGAGCCTGGTTCTTCACTGAGCAGTCGCACCCGCATGAAAACCCTGACTACCGACACCCGCATCGCCAACAGCCGTTTCTTCGGCGGCAAGCCCGAGAACGTACCCGCCCATGCGCTGACCGTAGGTGTTGGTACCGTGATGGCTGCCCGTGAGGTAATGATTCTGGTGAACGGTCATGGTAAAGCCCGCGCCATGCAGGCAGCCATCGAAGGAGCCGTTAACCACATGTGGACTATCTCTGCGCTGCAGATGCACGAGCACGGCATCATCGTGAGCGATGAGGAGGCAGCCGACGAGCTCAAGGTTTCTACCTACAAGTACTTCAAGGATATCGAAAGCGATCAGCTTTTGTAACATTGAACTTTGAACATTAAACATTGAACTTTGTGAGAAAAGTATTTATTTCAATATGCATGGCGTCATCAGTTCTTTGCTGGGCTGATGACGTTTGTGTTTCATCGCCTAACGGGAGTTTGGTGGTGACGATCAGTGATGCTGGCGGCCGATTGAGTTACAGTGCCAGCCTCGATGGAGTGAACATGTTAACATCTTCGGCTTTGGGCTTGAAGACCAGTATCGGCGACCTGACACGCGACCTGAATATCCAGGACACGAAACAGGGTTTCACCGCCGAGGAATACCAGATGCGCGGCACCAAGGCTGCGGGCAACAAGTACGAAGCCAACACGCTGAGCCTGGACGTAGTGAACAAGGACGGTGTGAAGTTCGGCATCCGTTTCCAGGTGAGCAACAACGACGTGGCGTTCCGCTACACCCTGCCCCGACAGACCATCAACCGTCGCGAGTACAAGCGCGTGCGCATCCTGTCGGAGGCGAGCAGCTTTAATTTCCCCGAAGGCACCACCACGTTTATCTCGCCACAGATTGGTCCTGAAAGCGGTTGGGAGCAGACCAAACCCTCGTACGAGGAGGGCTACTCCAACGATGCGCCCATGGATAAGGCTTCGCAATACGGTCATGGCTACATCTTCCCTGCGCTGTTCCATCTGCCTACAGGCTGGGTGCTGGTAGCCGAGACGGGGGTGAGCGGTGGTTACTGCGGCAGTCATCTGTCTGACTATCAGGTAGGTAAGGGCTACACGGTGGCCTATCCCGACCAAGGCGAAAACAATGGGTTCGGCAATGATTTTGCCGCCATCCCCCTGCCTGGCGAAACACCTTGGCGCACCATCACCATGGGTGCCGACCTGAAGCCCATCATGGAGACCACCATCAGCTACGATGTGGTGGAGCCCCAGTACAAGGCGTCGACCACTTATCAGCCCGGTCGCTACACCTGGAGCTGGCTCATCGGTCAGGACAACTCAATCAACTACGACGACCAGGTGCGCTTCATCGACCTGGCCTCGACCATGGGGTTCGAGTACTGCCTGGTGGACAACTGGTGGGACCAGAACATCGGTCGTGAGCGTATCGCCGAGCTGTCGAAATACGCGCAGTCCAAGGGTGTCCACCTGCTGATGTGGTACAACAGCAACGGCTTCTGGAACGACGCCCCCCAGACCCCACGCAACTGCATGAACACCGCCATTGCCCGCGAACGCGAGATGAGCTGGCTCGAAAGCATCGGCGTGAAGGGAATCAAGGTGGATTTCTTCGGCGGCGACAAGCAGCAGACCATGCAGCTCTACGAGGATATCCTGAGCGATGCCAACCGTCACGGTCTGCAGGTAGTGTTCCACGGCTGCACCATGCCCCGCGGCTGGGAGCGCATGTATCCTAACTTCGTGGCTTCGGAGGCTGTGCTGGCTTCGGAGAATCTCTTCTTCGGCGAGGGTGCCACCATCAGCGAGGGTTTCGACCTCACCCTGCACCCCTTCTGCCGCAATGCAACGGCCTCGATGGACTGGGGCGGCATCATCATGAACAAATGGATGTCGACCGACAACAAGAGCCGCCACACCCGTAAGACCACCGATATCTTCGAGCTTGCCACCGGTATCACCATGCAGACCTCGGTGCAGTGTGTGGCCATGCAGCCCAACAACCTGCAGGAACTGCCGCAGTTTGAGATGGACTACCTGCGCCAGTTGCCCACTACCTGGCAGCAGACCCGCTACATAGCCGGCTATCCCGGCAAGTATGTGGTGATGGCACGCCAGGCCACCAATGGTCAATGGTACATTGCCGGACTGAATGCGCAGAAGACACCGCTCACGCTGACCCTCGACCTCAATGCGTATGGCAACGGACTCTCGAAGCTGCTCATCGACGACAAGCAGCTGCAGCCCACCCAGACGGTGCTCAAGAAAGATAAGAAAGGAAAAGTGAAGGTAACCATCCAATCCAATGGTGGATTGGTTATCTACTAAGTAATAAGAAATCCCCGCCAAGTTGGCGGGGATTCTTGTTTTCTACGGGGATTCTTATTTTAGTAAACAAAAATCTGATAGTCCTTGATACTGCCCGGAGCACCCTGCTCGGCGCGTGGCAGATAGTCGATACCAGTCACGGTCTGCTGGCTGCCCAGGTCGATCACCATCAGGTGAGGCAACTCAGCACCCTTGCCCGTACGCCAGTAGGTAGATTCCTGCAGGTCGAAAGCCTTGTCGGCAGTGAAGTTACCGCGAATGATATCCTCGCTGTCGGCATATTTCACAGTCCACTGTTCACGACTGATACGACCACCGGTGGTGTTGATGGCGTAGATTTCAGCCACTGCCACGTCGACCTTGCCAGCCTGTGTCGAGAGGGCTTGCAGAGCGATGTAACGTCCCTTGGCAGGCGCATCGAAACGTACCTTCTGCCAGCCGTTGCCAGCATAGAAGCTACCCTTTGCCACAGGTGTTGCCGAGTTCAGGTCGGGCTTGTCGCCGGGATTGTTATGCGTGCGCGATTTCTCCATATTCAGTTTGTCGAGCTCGGGCTTGGTCAGTCCGGCGATAATCGGATTCGTAGGTCCGACCACGTCGAGCACAATCACCTCGTTCTTTCCCTTCTTCAACCAGCAGCCAGGCACGTAGAGTGTCTGCTGCGGACCGATGCTCCAGAAGCGGCCGATGGCATGGCCGTTCACATACACCTGTCCCTTGCCGAACTGCTCCATATCGAGGAAGGTATCGCCCACCTTCTTCAGGTTGAAGTAGCCGCGATAGTAGCCCATCTTTGTGTGATGAGGAACAATGTTTGGCGAATGGGTCTCAAATGCATTCTTAGCCGTCTGATAATCATCGGGGATGGTCATGATGGTCCAGCGCTTCAGGTTCCAGATGAGCTCATGGCCATCAACCTCGCTTGAGAGGGTGACGCTGTTGGTGATGCCCTTGTAGTCCTTGATGGCGCGTCCGAAGTTGATGCGTCCCATTGCCTCGATGTATATATCCAGTACCTGTCCTTTCTTGACAGCAGGCAACTGCAGGCTGTTCTCATTGCGCACACGGTCTATTTTGCCCACGTACTTATTGTCAATGAACACCTGTGCAAAGTCGTGCCCCTCGTCGAGCGTCAGTACGCTGGGTTTGGTTATCTCGGGAAGAACAGTGGTATAGACGATGCTACCCCAGCCCTGTTCCAATTCCTCCATGGTACGCAGCTCACTGTCCATCACCACGCTGTCTACTCCCATAAGCAGATCTGCGTGCTCCGTAAGTTCAAATGCTGGTATCGATATGAACTGCGCCGGCATCTTGGGGATGGCGGGCAGCTTGGTGGTGCTGTACTTCTGCATCATCTGGCGCAGCTTGAAGTATTTGTCGGTAGTCCCGCCATACTCGTTGATGGGGGCATCGTAGTCGTACGAGGTCACATCGGGTGCGAAACCGGGCGAGTTGGCACCAGCCCAGTGGCCGAACGAGGTGCCGCCGTGGGTCATGTAGAGCGAGAACGAGATACCCTTAGACAGCATCTCATCCATACCGTCCACCATATCCTTGGCAGGGCGTGTCTCGTGGTTGGCACCCCACTTGTCGAACCAGCCGCTCCAGAACTCCGAGCACATCAGCGGCGCGTTGGGGCGCAGCTCCTTCAGGCGTTTGAACTGCTGGTCGATATTGGCACCTGTACCAAAGTTCATGGTCCAGACGAGGTCGTCGAGTCCGTTCTTCTCGAAGTTCGAGCTCCAGTCGCACTGGAAGAGGGTGAGTTCCTTGCCATAGATGCCACGCAGACAGTCGCGTATCTCGCTCACATAGGGTTTGTCCTCGCCATACGAGCCGTACTCGTTCTCCACCTGCACCATGATGATCGGGCCACCCTTCTGGATGGTCAGTGGTGCCAGCTGCTCGCCCACCTTCTGCTCGAACAGCTTCACACGCTCCATAAAATAAGGATCGCGCTCGCGCAGGCGGATGTCCTTCTTTTTCAACAGCCACCAGGGCAGTCCGCCCATCTCCCACTCGGCACATACGTAGGGTCCGGGACGCACAATGACGTACATACCGTTCTTCTGCGCCAGGCGACAGAACTCTGCCACATCGTTGTTGCCGCTGAAGTCGAACTGTCCCTCACGCTGCTCGTGGATGTTCCAGAACACGTAGATGCAGAGGGTGTTCATGCCGAGCGCCTTGCACATCTTGATGCGATGCTCCCAGTACGGACGCGGGATGCGGGGATAGTGTACCTCGGCCGCCTTGACCACGAATGGCTCACCGTTCAGGAGGAATGTCTTGTTGCCAACGGTGAAGTCGCCGGCATGCATCAGCATCGGAATCGTCAGTAACAATGCTGTAATTAGTAGTCTCACCTTTTTCATTTTGTATCTTTTACTTTGTTTTTTTGCGCAAAGATACAAAATTTCGGGCACGAATGATGTGAATTCCGCAATTATTTCATAATTTTGCGGAAAATTATCAATATCATATGAAAAGAATTACATTACTGCTATTAGCAATCGTCGTTGCCGGGATGGCAAAGGCTGAAGATGGGCACCAGCTGTGGCTGAGAAACAAAGTGGTAGGCAAGGCCGTGGTGAAGGGTCCGAAGTGCCAGGCAGCCGAGGAGCTGACCCGGTATGCCAATCACGACATGGAACTGTGCCTCGACCCGAAGATGGACGAGGATGCCTATCGCGTCAGCGGTCATACCATCACAGCGAAGAATGCCACAGGACTGCTCTACGGTGCCTATGCCGTGCTGCAGCAGCAGGCTGGCGGCGCTGCCGTTCGTGAAGGCGTCACCGAGAAACCATTCTACCGTCTGCGCATTCTGAACCACTGGGACAATCTGGATGGCAGCATCGAGCGCGGCTATGCCGGACTGAGCATCTTCTGGAAGAATCCTGCGCAGCCCATCGACCGCGAGCTGGTGAAGGAATACGCCCGTGCCAATGCATCGATCGGCATCAACGGCACTGTGCTCAACAATGTGAATGCCTCGCCCAAGATGCTCACAACCACCTATATTAATAAGGTAAAGGAGATAGCCGACATTCTGCGCCCCTACGGCATCAAGGTCTATCTGTCGGTGAACTTCGCCTCGCCCATGAATGTAGCCGTGAAAGGCGTGAACAAGGGCAAGGTACTGAAGACTGCCGACCCGCTGAACCCACAGGTGAAGGCGTGGTGGAAGGCCAAGGCCAAGGAGATATACCAGCTGATTCCCGACTTCGGCGGCTTCTTAGTGAAGGCCAATTCGGAGGGACAGCCCGGTCCGTTCGACTACAAGCGCACCCATGCCGACGGTGCTAATATGCTGGCTACCGCTGTAAAGCCTTTTGGTGGTATCATCATGTGGCGCTCGTTCGTGTATGGCGCTGCCCATAGCGGCGAGGACCGTGTGAAGCAGGCAGTGAGCGAATTCAAGAACCTCGACGGCAAGTTTGCCGACAACGTCATCCTGCAGTCGAAGAACGGTCCGCTCGACTTCCAGCCCCGCGAGCCCTACGCCCCCATCTTCGATAACATCCATCATACCAAGCAGATGGCCGAGCTGCAGATCACACAGGAATACCTGGGTCAGAGCCGCCATCTGGTGTATCTCGCCCCCATGTGGCGCGAGTTCTTCGGCTTCGTGGCTCCCGAGAAGCTGGTGGGTATCGCAGGTGTGGCTAACATAGGTTTGGATCGTAACTGGTGCGGTCACCACTTCTCGCAGGCCAACTGGTATGCCTTCGGCCGACTGGCTTGGAACCCCAACCTGACGAGCGAGCAGATAGCCCGCGAGTGGTTAGGACTGACCTTCGATGCTGCCGACAACCAGGCACTCGAGTCGGTGATGCTGCGCTCGCGCGAGGCGTGCGTGGATTATATGATGCCCATCGGTTTGCACCATATCTTCACATTCGATCACCACTACGGCCCAGGTCCGTCGGAATTCCAGCCCAATGCGCCCATCGAGTGGTGCCCCGTGTACTATCACAAGGCCAATACCGACTCGATAGGTTTCGACCGCACCCATACGGGCTCGAACGCCACGGCACAGTATCGCGAGCCTTACTGCCAGCTGTACGACGACGTGAACACCTGCCCCGAGCGCTACCTGCTGTGGTTCCACCGCGTGCCATGGAGCTTCCGCCTGAAGAGCGGTCGCACGGTGATTGAGGAGATGGACTACCGCTATGCGCGCGGCGTGAGCGAGGTAGAGGACTTTATCCGTGTATGGCAGGCGCAGAAGGGCTGCATCGACCAGCAGCGCTGGCAGGAGGTTGACCTCCGTCTGCAGCACCAACTGGAGAACGCCAAGGAGTGGCAACGCGTGTGCATGAACTACTTCAGCGGATTTACCAAACAAGCGAAATGACGCACTGGTGCACTGACGCACAACGAGAAACAACGATCCCTCGCCATCACGGCGGGGGATCATTGTTTTCAGAGCATCACCGTACCGGTTTTGCGATACACGGCGCGACCCTGACTGTTACTACGCCCGTCGCTCACCTTCTCGATAAGGTGGTCGCTCTGCAGGCGGCTCATGCGACTACGGGCGGCATTCTCATTCTGTAGCTCAAAGCAACGCATCACATCGTCGGCGGTAAACTCGTCGGGCAGGCGGTTGAAGGACTCGATGGTACGCCCACGGCGCTGGATATTGACACTGGCATCGCGCTGTTTGTTATCGAAATAGCTCTCGGCCATGCGTCCGAAATAGTGGCGCTGACAAGCGTACTGGATGTTGACAATAAGCTCGGCCAACCGCCAGTCGATGTCGTCGGTATTGAAGGTGCCGCACCAGAATTCGCCTTCTTGATGGAGCTCGCCCCAGTGACGCATCACGATGAATGGGGCGGCGAAATTCAAGCCGTGGTAAGCGCAGCGCTTCAGTAGCATCTCGTCGGCGCGCGACTGGTTGTCGGCAGCGTCGGCCATGCGGCGGGCCGTCCAGTCGTATAGCTCGTCCACCAGCCGCTGCACAGAGAGTTCGCCCTTGGTGCGGTCCAGTTTCTTCGCCCACTCCTTCAGTCGCTCGTCACTGTCGTAGTCGATGGTCGATTCGCGTGTCAGCATCTGGAAATTGGTGGCTGGCAGGGGGATGCAGGTGAGTCGGGTGGCAAGACCGGAGCCGAAGTTCTGTTCATTCACCTTCTTCTTCAGGGCGATGGGTGTGCCAGTGTAGATGAAGTTCCAGGTGACGAAGAAATCCTGCAGTACGGAGTCGTTGTTAGAGTACGCCTGACCGTCTTCCTCGTTGTGGAAAGCCTTGAGTTCGAGCGACATCTTGTCGATCCACGAGCCGCCGCGCTGCACACTGACGGTGTTGTCGAGCTCGGTGTCGAAAGTGAGCATATGGAGCTGCATGGGACGGCCGTCGACCTCCTCCACCGAGTTGACCATGTCTTGGATAAACTGGGCGTTCGAGGTGCGTGCGGGGTGGATGCGCACAACAACCTTGGGTTTCTTGGGTTTCTCCTTGTTGGCACCCTTGGTGCGCATCTGTTCACGATAGGCGTTGATGGCGTCCTTACCCGTCTGGTCGGCAGCGATGATGGGTGCTGCCAGCAGCTTGTAGAGGCGGGTTGCGAAGGATTTTCCGCTGGCAGGGTCGCCAATGATAAATGTAGAATTGTTCAATCGGCGCAGCTCTTCAGGTCGGTGGTAGAAACGGTAGGTACAGCGGGTCATCAGCGTCATCATCAGTCCACCGGCCACAAACAGGGCGGCGGGATACTGGTTGCGCTTCAGTCCCTTGCACACATCCTTCAGGGCTGGATAGTATACGCTCAGCGCCTCAATCTCCTCGCCCCACGCCCAGAGTTGCCGGGCCATGTTGTCGTCCTCCAGTTGCGAGGTAGCAGCCACTGCCTCGCGGAGTTTCTTGGGCATGTACTCATGATACTTGAAGTCCATCACCGAGCGCACCGTACCAGCCACATCTTCGCCTTCTTTCGCCAGGTCCTGCACCCATGGCAGCGTCATCACCACCTCGGTGATCTTGGTGGGATTCTTACCAATCACATAGCGGAGATGACTGGCCAGGTCGACCAAGGTGTTGTGACGGTTGTTTGCCAGGTTTACGCCTTGCATCCACTTGTCGATAATCTCGCTCACAGGCATGCCGTTGAATTCTTCTTGCAGCGGACTACAGGACTTAAGGACTTTTTCAGTAGCAGAATCAGTCCTGATTTCCGTTGCAGAATGATCTCTCGTAGCCTGGCTATGACCGCCGCGATATAGAGCAGTATATCGCTCAGCAAATGCCTGGTTCTCATAAGTAAACAGTTCTTTGTCGATGTAGAGGATGTCGCACTCCTTGCAGATGAAGCTCATGCGCGAAGCGTCCTTGCAACTCTCATCCACCTCCACGCCCAGTAGCTGTGCCATCTGGTGCTGGTTGTCGATAAGGTTGCCCCAATCGGTACGGGCCTTAAACACAATCTTCACGCCCTTACCACTGGGCGTGATGTAGATAAGCACAATGCCTAATGCCTTCAGGTCGAGACCCTTATCAATCCAGCCCTGATACAAGGTGAGCGGGTGGTCGACGTGATCCACGTCCATCACCACCAGGCCCGTGAGTTGGGTGGCAGCCTGCTTGCGCCATGCCCCTGCCCTGCCCGCCTTCGAGGTGGTTGGGCTGAAGGTGGCCTGGAAGATAAACGCCGGCAACTTACGCTTGAGCGAGGCGTCGCCCGACTGGCGAAAGCGATCGATGATGTCGTGCCACTGCTGCGCCCTGACGAGCGCATAGAACTGCGCTTCGTCAACGGGCAATGTAGGATTACTAAAATTACTCTGATAACAAAACATACGGTTAAACTACTCGAAAAATCTGTTGGCTTCCCATTCGCGGCGGCGCTCCAGCCCCGCCAGCTTTCTGCCGCCGGCATACACCCAGCGCTTGAACTCACGACGGATCTGCGCGCGGCTCCTGCCCTGGCGGATCAGCTTGAGCAGCGTGGAGCTCTGCAAACGACCGATGCCCAGGTTGAAGACAAACGATACAAGCGCATCGAACTGCCCCTGAGTGCGCGCCACGCGCAGGCGGCGCACCTGAGCCTCAACGGCACCGAGGTCCTTACTGAGCAGCTCGGTGGCCCAATATTCACTGATGCGGTCGCCCTCGCTGATATCGGGGCCCGTATGACCGTAGCCAATGGTGAGTACACCCGCGCTGTCGCGGTAGGCCTGCAGCCGCAAGCCCTCAAACGTTTTCAACTGACTGATTAAAATTTCACTCGATTCCATAGTTTTTCTTCTCGTTTCTGAATTTCACTCGTTTCAAAATATTAAAGGTGTCGGCCATCTCGTAGTGAGGGCAGACAAAACGCTGCTCCACCTGCTGATGCGAGAGGCGGCACTGGCGCGTGCCATCGATCAGGATCTCCCTGTGGCGGCATGAGGCACAGATGCGGTTGATAACTGCTTTCATGTGGCGGGATCAGAAGTTTGGATAACCCAGCTTGGCATTGAGGAAGTGCAGGCCGGCAATGGTCCACGTCATATAGTGGCGAATCTTCTTCCGGCCCTTCAGACTGTAGCTCACGTGGGTGCGCATGGCGGTGTAACCGCGGCCCTCCAGGCTCTCGGCCAGATTCCATCGCCCGTGGGCACGGTACTGGATGCCCATGTCGACGAGCACAGCGTTGAAGTCGATTGTGGTCATGTTGAAGGTCTTCGCCACCTGCGTGGCAGTGAGCGTGTCCTCGGCCTCCTCGTTGAGCAATCGTAGTCCGTGGCCTACAATCTCATCCGCCATTGCTATGATCTTCTTCGGCGGCAATGCGGGCAGGTTCGTGTCCTGTACGGCGGGGGAGTTCTGTGCGGCGGCATCCAGTCGCTCGTGCTCCAGCTGTTCCCAGCGCAGCACCAGTCGGGCACGTGCCTCGTCGTTGAACTTGGTGGCAATATAGAGTGTCTCTATCTTGGTGAGCTGGTAGCAAGGGCGAAGCTCGCCCTTCTTGTCGCGATACTCAACCAATCCAAATTTGGTTCCGTTCACTTTCACCCAGGCGGGCTCCATGTTTCGGATGCTACGCATCACGTGCGTGTGCAACTTACCGGTTACTTCAGCTATTTCCAGCGAAGTCATCATGTGTTGGGGATTGTGGCACTGCTCGTTGCCCTGGCAACGGCGGCCGTTATTGTTGATCATACTGATCATGATTGATGTTTGTTCCATATAAATAATAATGTTTAAATGATTAATACTGTTTTTTCTTGTGTAGTCTCACTGGTTGGTGGTCGCCCGGGCCTTCCCGTGCGGTGTGTGGTCGGTTTTCATCATGTCAAAGAGCGCGTGCCAATCAACGATCGACGCTGCAAAAGTACGCACCTTTTCCCCACCCGCCAATCTTTGAAAAAACGTTCTCCCAAATCTTCTCCCAGAATCGTTCATTTTCTCCCATAATTAACATCAAACATTTCAGTCAGACTCCAGAATACTAAACAAAAAAGCCCCCGGATGGAGGCTTTAGAGTGTTTTGGCGGCTTAAGGTTAATCCATGCGCGCGCAAAGATAATGCAGTAGTGCCAGTTCACGGCGCGAGGCACCGTTTTCCTCCCAGCGGTGGATAGGCTTATGCATGTAGGGATGATGGTTGAAAGTACGGTGGATGGTGCCTTGCGGACAGGGATAGTTGAACACGGGTGGCTTGGCCATAGGGGCTATCATGCGTTCAAAATCGCTTACGCTACCCTGATAGTCTGCCATGTCGCGCGCTACCGCATAGACTACCGCCCACGACGTCGACGCCCAGAACAGAGGCGATGCATCAGTTGCTGCCTGCATCAGTTGCTGCAATGGCGAATAGTGTTGCTGCTCTTCCAGCAATTGCCGCAATATCGCCAGGCATTCCTCCTCGCGCTTGCGAGCCCAAAGATTAAATACTCGGTGAATCAGGTTCACCATGTCGGGAGCGATCTCCATTTCTCCGAAGTTCTTCTCTTTCTTTTCCATTTTAATTTTTAATTAATAGTTGAGTGAATTTGTATTGCTACGGCTGCAAAATAAAAAAGAGGCTGTCCCATAAGTCGGGACACCCCCTCATTTCTTAACAACTTTTAAATCCTCTGGTGCATATTTTACATATTTTTACACCAGTTTTGCTACTAACCGCCTTAAAACCCCATGCAGGAGGTGGCTCCCAGTGCAGTCAGGATGGCAGTTGCGATTGATGCAATCAGCTGCACGATAAACTTAATGCTTTCTTTCTTGTTCATAGTTTTAGTCATTAAAAAGTTCAAAGTTAATACTTCGTATTGAGCCCTCTCACACTCGGCATAGCTCAAGCAAGCTTGGCTCTGCTCTCGCTTAATCGAGGCCTTCAAAGTTCAAAGTTCAAAGTTCAAAGTAGTTGGGGCTTTTGCCCCAAGCGCTAATCTTCGGTGCTGCCGTCGGGGTTGGGCTCACTGCCTCCGCCGTTACCGCCGGTGCTACCGCCCGAATTGCCGCCGGTGCTGCCACTGTCACCACCAGTGTTGCCGCCCGAATTGCCGCCGCTCTGGGTAGGCTCGTCGTCGCTCTTGGTCAGCGTCTCCACGTTGATAAACTCGGCCTGCTTCAGGAATTCGCGACTTGAGATGTTCATCTCCTGCTCCTGCTCGGGCATGAAGCGGATGTGCAGCGCCTTCAGGTGGGTAGATACGTTGAACTTGTCCTTGCTCACTGCGCCACCCTTCTGATTCTCGATGGTGCAGTAGAAGGTGCCCAGACCATCGATCTTCACCTTTTTCGAGTCGAGTAGCATCTCGATGAGACATGAGCGGAACTTCTCCAGCACGCCAAACACCACATCCTGAGTGTACACACTGCCATGCTCGCTGATGTGCTTAGCCAGCTTACGGGTGTTCAGGGTCTCCAGGCTCTTCACATAGCCGAACCACTTACCGAAAGCAGCCGAGGTCTCGGCCTTGTTCTGCTTTACTTCGTACAAAATCTTTGCCATACTTTCTTTACTCTGTTCTCGTAGTATTGATAAACTTGATTAACTGTGTGTGTTATTGACAATGCAAAGATACGAAAAATCGCCGAGGCGCACAAGTGTTTTTGCAATTATTATGGCCTTTTTTTCGTTGCCGTAATACACCACCGTGGTGTCCGTAATACATGGAGCCCGTAGCCGTAATCCCCGTCGGGGCACACCGCCCCGTCAGTACGAAGTGCACCAGTGCACCAGTGCAACATGAACAATCACACTGCTGCCTAACCTATATATATTTTTTATATATATTATAATATATATAAAATTAAAATAGCATATTATGATTCACCATCATCATCCAACACACTCAACGGTGCACTGCCGCACTGGTGCACACTCGCAAGCTTTTCCCGCTTGCGCAGTTAGCCAGAATGTGAAGGATGGATTAAAGCAACAAAATTTGAATTGGGCAAGATTTTATAAAACAAGACTTCAAAAAGATACTGTTTTAATGTAACTATCTGTATATTAGAGGGCTAATTCTTTAATTTATTATTTCTGCTTTTTTTTCATTGGAATTATGTAACTTTGCACAAAATAACGTGTAATCGCACAGCAACAAAAGACGTGTAATCACACGCCACAAAAAGACGTGTAACTCCACGGCAACAAATAACGTGTAACAAAACAAATTTCCCTAAAAAACTTATCGAAATCTTGCATATTCAGAAAAAAGCATTATATTTGCACCCGAAATGAAGAAGATTCTCGGATAAGTCGTCCGAAATTAAACGATAACAGAACCCGTCGGCATCCCGTAGATCTGCTGGCGGGTCACCTTTTTATATATCGTGACAAGAAAAAAACGCTCACCAGTAAATTCCTGTGTTTATCCGTATATCATTGACAGCCTATAGAGAAAGAGCACTGAAACGGAAACGGTTCAACCCTGCCTGAGATTTAATTATGTCGAATTCGGCACAATTAAAATTCGGATTCATCAACCGCTCCCATATTCCAAGGAACTCAATGGTATTGCGGTTGCGCAGCCAGTTTGCACTCTATCAAAGCATACGCAAGGAAATCTTGTTTTTTGAGGTATTTCATTCGGTGTTTTTGAGGTTTTTTAATCTGTTTATTTGATACTGCTTGACATCCGCACTGTCGGTCAACACTGCTTCACAGACAAGATGAAGCGGTTTAATCCAGCGGCATTTTTAAAAAGAAACGTCCCACCCTGGTCCGCTGGTCTTGCGACGAGAAGCGTGGTGGGATTATAGTTTCTGGAGCCAGACTATGATGGTGGCGAGGGCCTCCTCGGAGATGGTCTCCTCTATCTGGTAGTACTCGTCGGGGCGACCGGTGGTGCAGCGCTGGAACAGGTGGTTATGCCCTTCGAGCGCCACAATCTGCGTACGCTTGTTCCTGGGCAACAGGCGGCGCAGCACGGGCAGGTTCATTTCGGCAGGCACCTGACAGTCCTTTGTGCCATTCATCGCCAGCACAGGGCACTTGGTGTTGGTGATATTCTCTGTGGGGTCGTAGTCCATAAAGTAAGTCAGCCACGCGTTTGTCTTCACCATGCTGCGCAGCTGCTCCATGGTGATGCCCTTGGCTAAGGGACTGCCGCTGTTCTGGGTCTGATACAGCATGATGCTATCGCCCTTGACGGCAGGACCTGCCAGCGACACGATGAAGTCCAACTTCTTCTGCGCAGCCAACATAAAAGCTATCAGTCCGCCCTCGCTGTGGCCCAGCAGTCCCACTTTCTTGAATCGCTTCTGAGCACGCAGCCACGCGATACCTGCAGCGGCATCCTCAGCCAGATCGGCCGATGTAGCGTTCTTCATATCGCCACCTACCGACTGGCCTACACCACGATCATCGTAGCGCAGCGTGGCAATGCCAGCGCGCGCCAAGCGGTCGGCTATCACTGCAAAGGGTTTGTGGGCAAATATCTCTTCATCGCGATTCTCAGGGCCGCTGCCTGTCACCATCAGCAGCACATACTTTGAACCACCAGCGGGTATGGTTAGCGTACCAGCGAGTGTGGCACCAGCCTTGGCGTTCTGGAACGTCACTTCCTCTGTCTCGTAGGGATATGGTGGTTGTGGGGTTTGTGGGCGCTTCAATTCGACTTTCTCGCTTGGCTTAAGGCTCAATGGCAGCATAAAGCCCCTCTGAGTGAAGGTTCCTTTCAACTCACCATTCTGCAATTTGGCAGCATAAGATGCATTAAGCGAAGCAATGCTTACGTTGACAGAATCAGCAGAAACAAAGTGGGTTGTGGCTGCTATGCCATAAGCACCTTGGTCTGGACTATCGAGTGTGCATTTGCCATCGTCGCTCAAATTCAGCACTACCTTAATCTTCTGAAAACCAGCATTCAGCTCGCCACTCCAAGTGCCATTGATGTTTTGAGCTTGGACGGTTAGGCTCATGCAAGCTAAAGCAATAGTGAATAACAACTTCTTCATACGCCTCTCACAATATAAATCATTATCAAAATGCCAACAGTAACCAAAGCGAAGGTAAGCAGTCTTTTCTTGTTTTCATTTTTAAACATATTGAAATGGTATAACTTATATACCCACGATGGTACCATCATAAATATGCCAATGGCCGACATATAGATAAACACATTTTTGTGCAAGAAATCTAAAAATGGAAAGTGTATTAGCATCTTGCCAACAATGCCTATGCCTAATATTACACAGCCTACGTAATACAGATATGCAACAAACTTTCTAAGTATCATCTTGCTCTTTGAATAAGGTAAATATTTTCTCATAAATTACCTCGCTTTAAAAATAAGTACACAGAACACGATGATCACGGCGAACATCAGCCCCACCACGGCGAGGATGGGCACAGCCGAGGGACTGACAGCCACCAGCGAGGTGTAGGCAATGACGGCAGTGAGGGCCAGCATGACCAGACTGAGCACACGTATCATACGGATGGCCAGTGCGTATTGGCGCGGTGTCTGAATCTTGACGGGGATGTTGATGGTGTGGGGAAAGTAGGCGGTACCCAACAGGATGACACCAGCAACCGACGTGAAGATAGCGGCAAACAGGATGCTGTACTTCGAGTCGTAGCTGGCGGCACGGCCCAGGTCGTCGAAGTGGGTCGGCACCACATCGGGCGCTTTCTGCAGGGCAATGATGATAAACACCCACACAGCTATCAGCAGCACCAGGAACACCAGCTCAAAGATGGTCCCCTCGAGTGTGCGATTTACTTTAATCTTCTCTGGTTTCATTGTTTTCTTTCTTTTTCTTTGGTAGACGCTTGGCTTTGCGCAGGGCCTCTGTGATGATCCACTGCAGCTGGCCATTGGTGCTACGGAACTCGTCCGCAGCCCAGGCCTCTATCGCGTCCATCGTGTCGGCATCAACACGCAGGATAAAACTCTTAGTGGATTTCTTATCAGCCATAAATGTTCAATGATCAATGATTTAAAGTGCCGGTATTTACAACTGGCTGAGCATTATCGTCGCCACAGAGCACTACCAGCAGATTGCTCACCATGGCAGCCTTCTTGTCGTCGTCGAGCTCTACAATCTCCTCGCTTGAGAGTTTATCGAGCGCCATCTTTACCATTGACACGGCACCCTCCACGATCTTCTCGCGGGCAGTGATGATGGCGCTGGCTTGCTGGCGACGCAGCATGACAGCAGCAATCTCAGGAGCGTAGGCCAGATAGTTGATACGCGCCTCAACCACCTCGATACCAGCCAGTGCCAGGCGCTCGTCGAGCTTCTGTTCCAGCTGCTCGTTAATCTCGTCGGCACTCGAGCGCAGGGTGGGCTCACCTGTCTTGGTGTCCTCATCGTCGTAAGCATACTGACCAGCCACCTGGCGAAGGGCTGCATCGCTCTGCACACGTACAAAGTTCTCGAGTGCGTTCATCAGTCCCTTGGTGTCGCTGCCAACGGCGTTGGGGTTCGAAGCCATGGTCTGTGTATCAACCTCGAACAGGGCCTTGTAGGTATCCTTCAGTTTCCACACCAGCACTAGACCAATCATCACTGGGTTACCTGTCTTATCGTTCACCTTGATAGGTTCAGCGTCTAGGTTGCGCGCACGCAGACTCACCTTCTTGGTGCCATAGAATGGGTTGATCCAGAAGAAACCGGTCTGTGCGAAGGTACCAGCATACTTACCAAACCAGGTGGTAACGCGCGCCTCGTTGGGTTCCAACTGCATGTGGCCGCACCACATGATGATATTCACGATGATCATCACGCCGCAATAAGCAAGCAACCAGCCGCCCTGCGAACCACCGGTAGCGTCGAGCATAATGATGCTCTCAACGATACCTACAATCGTCAGAACCAATACAGCAAGGTTTACAAACAACATCAGGAATCCGTTCATGACCGATCCTCTGAACTCAAACTCTTTTGTCTCCATAACATTTATAATTTTCAGTGGTTACTAAATTGATATCATTTTGATATCGCAAAGATATGAACTTTAACCGAACCAACAATGGATTCGTTGAAATAATTAGCAAGATTTAACATTGTAGTGAAAAAAAAATGATTATCTTTGCACCCATGAATATCAAGGAAATAGAGAACAAGCGCATTGCCGTACTGCTTTCGGGCGGCGTGGACAGTAGCGTAGTGGTGCACGAGTTTGCCCAGCTGGGCCTGCATCCCGACTGTTTTTACATCAAGATCGGGCCCGAGGAACAGGAGGAGTGGGACTGCTCATCAGAGGAGGACCTGGAGATGGCTACCGCCGTATCGCACAAGTACGGCTGCAAGCTGGAGGTGATCGACTGCCACAAGGAGTACTGGGATCAGGTGACGAAGTACACCATGGACAAGGTGCGCGCCGGACTGACACCCAACCCCGACGTGATGTGCAACCGACTGATCAAGTTCGGCGCATTCGACGAGAAGCGAGGCCACGACTACGACCTCATTGCCACCGGCCACTACGCCATGACCGAGACCGACGAGAATGGCGACAAATGGCTCTGCACCAGTCCCGACCCGGTGAAGGACCAGACCGACTTCCTGGCTCAGATAGCCGACTGGCAGCTGAAGAAAGCCCTCTTCCCCATCGGCCACTACGTGAAGGACGAGGTGCGCGTCATCGCCGAGCGCGAGCACTTGGTAAATGCCAAGCGCAAGGACTCGCAGGGCATCTGTTTCCTCGGCAAGATCAACTACAACGACTACATACGCCGCTACTTAGGCGAGCAGCCGGGCGACGTGATTGAACTGGAGACAGGCCGCCGCATCGGCGAGCACAAGGGACTGTGGTTCCATACCATCGGCCAGCGCAAAGGCATGGGCTTCGGCGGTGGTCCATGGTTCGTAGTGAAGAAGGACGTGGCTAATAATATATTATATGTATCGCACGGCTACGACCCCGAGACGGCCTACAAGCAGGATTTCCCCGTACACGGATTCCACTTCCTCACCCGCGAGCTGCAGCCCACCGAGGTGACATTCAAGATCCGCCACACACCCGAATACCATCCTGCCACACTCGAAAGGACCGCTGCGGGCGAGTTTATCGTCCACTCACAGCACAAGATCCACGGCGTGGCGCCAGGGCAGTTCTGCGTGGTCTACGACAAGGACCATCACCGCTGCTTAGGTTCCGGCGAAATCACCATCTGAAAACAATAAATCCCTCGCTCTGGTGGAGCGGGGGATTATTTTTTTCGTATTGCACAGTGCATCAGTGCACCAGTGCGTCAAAATGCTTACAGATGCTTCTTCGAATACAGGGCATCCCACCAGGTGGGGTCGTCCTTCAGCCACTTCTGGAACCAGGCCATCTGCGTGGCCAGCCACTTCTCCTTCTTCGCGTAGTCCAGAATGTGGTGGTTCTCACCCGTCACCTCTACCAGCGCCACCTCGCGGCCCAGCAGCTTCAACGCAGTGAACATCTGCAGGCTCTCAATCAGCGGCACATTGGTGTCGGCATTGCCATGGAGCAGCAGCAGCGGCGTGTGGATCTTGTCGGCATTGAACAGCGGACTCTGATCGACATACAACTGGCGGTGGCTCCAGGGATAGCTGTTGGCCATCGACACCTCGCTGTAGTTGTAGCCCCAGTAGCCCTCACCCCAGTAGCTGGTGTGGTTGGCAATACCGGCATGGCTCACGGCAGCGGCAAAGATATCGGTCTGGGTCTGCAGGTACTGGGTCATGAAACCGCCGTACGAGGCACCCATGCAACCAATCTTCTCCTTATTAATAAAGGGATGCGCCTCACAAATCTTCTTCGTACCCTCGATGATGTCCTCGGCAGGACCGCGACCAGCGGTGTTCACGTGACGCGATGCCCACTCCTGACCGAATCCGGTAGCGCCGCTGGGCTGCAGGATATAGGCCACATAGCCCAACGAGTTCCAGTACTGAGGTGCGTAAGGCGACTCGAAATAGCGTGACACTGGCGAGCAGCCGCCGTAGTAGTACACTATCATCGGGTACTTCTTGCTGGCATCGAAATCCTTCGGCAGATACAGACGTCCGTACACCTTATCGCCCCTTGAATTGATGAAGTTCCAGTCCTGACAGGTACCTATCTCGGCATCGCCCAGCGCCTCTTTGCCATCGAACATTGTGCGCTGACCATTGAACGTTGATTTCTTTGAGTTAACGGTTGCTACATAGGCCGAAGCAGGCTCCATGGTCTTGTACGACAGGTAGGCGAGCACGGGTGCCTGCGAAGCCATATCGAAACGGTAGGCATAGTCGCCCTGGATGGGCAGCTGGGTAATCTTTCCGGTTTTGGGATTCAGCGTAAAGATATTGACATAATCCTTATCCTCGGCCGAGAAATAGACCTGTCCGTCGGCCCACGACCAGTCGACGCTCTCAACGCTGGGGTTGAAGTCCTTGGTGAGGGGTGTCACCTGCTTCGAGGCGATATCGAAGAGGAAGAGTTCGTTCTCGGTCATGCTGGGCGTCAGGCTGGCGGGCAGCACACAGCCGATGCGGTTGAACGCCTCGGGATTGCCAGTGAACAGTATCTGCTTGCCATCGGGCGAGAACGAACCGCTGCCCAGGAACTCGGCACCGCTCAGCAGGGTGTCCACCTGTAGCGTGCGGGCGTCCATCACATACACGTCGGAAACCGTGGTGGGGCGCTTGGTCAGGCGCGAGCGGTTGCTGATAATCAGCAGCTTGCTGCCGTCCTGCGAGATATCAGAGAGGTATTCACCCTTGTTGCCGAAGGTGATGCGCTGGCTGATGCCGGTCTTCACGTCGTACTTCACCAGATAGCTACGCTTGCGCCAGCCGGGCTGACGGTCGTCCATCTCGAGCACCTCGAACACATCCTGATCCTCCTTCGGACCCTCGGCCTCCTTGGTAATAATCAGATAGTCCTCGGTGGGCGCTACAGTATAGCCACCCTCGGGCACATCGTAGGCATAACGGCTACGCACACCGGTGCGGGGCTCCACACGATACAGCACACGCTTGTCGCCCTCCTTCTCCTCCTCCAGCCACGCACAGCTCTTGGGCATCCAGCGGGGATTGCGCGAGGGCTGCGAAATCAGCTTGCCCGTCTTGGCATCGCGCAGTTCGTAGTTCCAACGGCTATTGCCGCCGCGGTCGGTAGTCTGATACGACACGCATACCAGCTGACCATCGGCCGACACGTTGATGCCGCGCACACGCTTACCGTCGGTTAGGTCGTGCACCATGTAGGGGTGCTGCTTCTCCAGCGTATAGGCCACAGCCTTGTTGGCATCAATCACCACCTGGATAGAGTCGGTATCCTTGGGCTCGGCCAGATACTGCACAGTAAAGGTGTGGTGCTCGGGCGCCAGTTTCAGCTCGCCACCAGCCTCCACGCCATCGATATACAACTTGGCATGCTTGGGGCCCTTCACTTCGACCTTACCCTTGATAAAGTCGGCATTGTTCACATAGAACGAGAGCACACCCACGCTCTTGCTGTCGGGCAGCGAGGGCAGCACGCCACCCGCAAACTTACCCGTAGGCTGCGAGGTGAGCGCAATGGCACCCAGCTGCGAGTTGGGGTCGAATTTCTTACCCTGCACATCAACCGTATCGATGGCAAACGGCGTGGCAATGGCGTAGGGACCAGCCACATTAAATTCAGAGACAGCGGTCTTAACCTGCGCCATCGACGACAGCGCACAATTAGCCGCGAACAGTACGAATAATACTTTCTTCATAATTAAAGTTTAAAGTTCAAAGTTCAATACGCCTCGCGATACTTACTCTCGTCCTTATCGTTCAGCATAGAGAGGTACGACTGGTAACGGCTCTCGGCAATGTAATGCTCATCGAGCGCCTTGAGCACCGCACAACCGGGCTCGTGGGTATGGGTACAGTTGGAGAACCGGCAGTCCTGCGAGAAATGGAATATCTCCTTGAAATAGCTGGTCAGCTCCTCGGGCTCCATGTCGAACGTACCGAAGCCCTTGATACCCGGAGTATCGATAAGCCACGACTTGACAGCCGCCAGTTCGCACCCATCAGCCGCCCCACCGCCATCGAGCGGCAGCGGTATCATCTCCGAGAAGGTGGTGGTGTGCTGCCCCGTGTTGTGGGCATCGCTGATCTCGGCCGTACGCTGACTGGCCCCCGGCACCAGGCGGTTGATGAGCGTTGATTTTCCAACACCGCTGTTACCGCTCAGCAACGTAATCCTATCCTTCAGCATGGGCAACAACTCCTCTACCCCATCGCCTGTGCCAGCCGATATCTGGCGGCACTCGTAACCGATGGTCTGATACAGATTCACCATCGCCTCCTGATAGCGGCGCATGTCCTCATCGAGCAGGTCGGTCTTGTTGAACACCAGTACCACCGGCACACGGTAAGCCTCGGCCGAAGCAAGGAAACGGTCGATGAACGTGGTGGAGGTCTGCGGGTTGACCACTGTTACCACCAGCATGGCCTGATCTACATTCGCCGCCAGGATATGACTCTGCTTCGAGAGGTTGATGCTCTTACGGATAATATAGTTACGACGGTCTTCAATCTCGGTGATGAAAGCCGTTCCCTCCTGGTTGGGCACTATCTGCACACGGTCGCCCACAGCCACCGGATTAGTGCTGCGGATACCCTTCAACCGGAAGTTACCCTTGATCTTACAATCAATCAGCTGGCCATCGTCGGTTAAGACGGTGTACCAGCTGCCTGTATTCTTTATAACAAGTCCTTTCAATTGTCAATACCAATTGTCAGTTATCAATTAAACGGTCATGATTTCCTTGTTCTTAGCCGTAATCAGCTCGTCGATCTTCTTGATAAACTTGTCGTGCAACTTCTGGAGCTCGTTCTCTGCATCCTTCTCCAAGTCCTCCGACAAACCATCCTTGATGGCCTTCTTCAGCTTATCCTTGACATCGCCACGCACGTTACGCACCTCTACCTTGGCCTTCTCAGCAATCTTGTTGCACTGCTTGGTCAGGTCGCGACGGCGCTCCTCTGTAGGAACTGGAATGTTCAAACGGATAATCTCACCGTTGTTCTCGGGGGTGATACCTACATCGCTATCCATGATAGCCTTCTCAATGTTACGTATCTCCTTGCGATCCCAAGGCTTGATAGCGATGGTACGAGGATCGGGCACACTCACATTGGCCACCTGATTCAGGGGCACCTTGCTGCCATAAACTTCTACACGAACACCGTCGAGAATGGCCACATTGGCACGGCCGGCACGAATACGGTTCAGCTCGTCCTCAAGGTACATAGCCGCCATCTCCATGCGCTCTTCGCTCTTACTTAAAATTTCTTTTACGTCAACCATATTTATGTACTTTTAGTCATTTTCTGATGACAAAAGTAAGGTTTTTCCGCGAAACTTCCAAACAAAAGCGTTTTTTTCGTTTAAAAATTTTGTTATTTACACAAAAACCGCTATCTTTGCGGGTGTTTACTACCATACTTAGAGACAATTTAATGTATTTAGAATTTGAACATACTTATATCTATCTGACTGCGGCATTCCTGATGACCGTCACCGCTATGATAGTGTATAACCGTATCATCTACTATCGCGAAAGAAAAACAATCAGGCAAATGCGACGGCTGAACTCGCAGCTGCTCCTCATCATGGACGCCAACAAAACACAAGCCTGGACCTACAACGCCAAGAAAAACAAATTCAAAGTCATTTCGAAGAAAGACCTCACGGAGACCGTCCTTACCCCCTACGAGTTCTCGCAGAAGTTCGACCGCGAGGACTTCAAGTTGATGACGGATGCCATCAAAGCCATGCTGGGCCGCCAAGAACTGAGCGACGCCATGACCGTGAAGAGTGCACCCGACAGCGACGGCGCCGTGACCGAATATGAGACAACACTCTCCGTGCTGCGGCGCGACAAGCACGACATGCCCGAGGAAATACTGGGCACACAGCGCGACGTGACCGAAGAACGCCGGCGCGCCAAGGAGAACAAGAACCTCATGCTGAGATACCACAACGTGTTCAACTCGTCGCTGGTCGACATGATCTACTACGACGCCAACGGCTATCTGGCCGACCTCAACGAGACTGCCTGCAAGACTTTCGGCGTGAAAGAGCCCAAATCCCTGTTGAAACGCAAGATGAAGATGACCGACATCCCCTCGTACCGCGAGATGGACGTGCGCACATTGGAGCATACCCAACTGTCATCGATCACCGACATTGCCAAGGTGAAATCGATGGACGAGCGCGTGCCGGAAATCACCGTCAGAAGCAAGATGTACTACGAGGTGATGTTAGGCCCCATCCGCAGCCAGAACACCCTGTTGGGCGTCATCGCCGCCGGGCGCGACATCACAGAGATGGTAGAATCAACCCACCGACAGAAGGAGACTGCCCGGCTCATCGAGCAGCGCACCAGGGATATACAGCAGTACATCAGAGACATCAACTACTCGCTGCTCATCAGCGAGTCGCGACTGGTGAACTACTACCCCGACACTCACGAAATGGAGATACTGAGCAACCTCAGCAAAGCCGGGCGACGCATAGCACAGCTGCACGCTGTGGCACTCATACACGAGACTGACCAACAAAAAGCCAAGGATCTGATCAAGCACATGGACAAGCGCCGACTGGGTACCATCTCCGTCACCCTCTGCACCAACCTGCGCGACTATCAGAGGCGCAACATGTATCTGAACTTCAAAATGATGCCCATCACCGACCAGGACGGACGGGTGACCCACTACTTCGGACTGTTGCGCAACGACACCGAGATGGCCTACACCGAGAAAAAACTACAAGAGGAGACCGCCAAGGCTCAGGAGGAGGAACAGCTGAAGAACACCTTCCTGCAGAACATGAGTTACGAGCTGCGCGTACCCCTGCATGCCGTCATCGGATTTGCCGGACTGTTCAAAGCTGAGCACAGCCTGGAAGACGAGCCGGTGTTTGCCGCAGAAATCAAGAAGAACACCGACGTACTGCTGAACCTCATCAACGATATCCTGTTCATATCGCGACTCGACGCACACATGATAGAATACAACAACGAGGTATTTGACATTGCCAGCAAGTTCTCCACTTGGTGCGAAGCAGGCTGGAACAGACTGAAGCAGCCCGTAGACCGGAACATTGAAAGCACCTACAACTCGCTGCTGGTGAAGGTTGACCCGCATCATCTCGGCATCGCCGTCGAGAAACTGTGCGCCTACTCAGCACTCACCACCACCGAGGGACACGTGAAAGCCCGCTACGAATACCTGCACGGCGAACTGCTCATCATCGTAGAGGATACGGGTACGGGCATGGATGTCAACGAGGCAGCACAGATATTCGACCGCTTTGTGAGCGAGAAAAAACGCAAACGCATAGGCACTGGTCTCGACCTGCCTATCGTCAAGGAAATGATAGAGCAGATGGGAGGCGCCATCGATGTGATGTCGGAGCCCAAGAAAGGGAGCACCTACCTGGTGAGCATCCCCTGCGAGTTAGTAAGTTTCGTAAAAAAGTCATAGTATGCAGCTACTCATCGTCATATTAACCCTGATAGTCCTGATCACCGGCATGATCCTGAACCGCATCACGCTCTTCAGCATCCGTAGGAATACCGAGCGAGCCAAGGATATGGCCGTCATCATGCAGCATACACTCAACGAGAATAACTACGTCATCAAACTCAGTATGCAGCAGCGACATGCCATGAACCTCTACGGCAACTTCCTGCCGCCAGAGGGTATGAACTACGACCTGAGCATAGACTTTATCCACCCCGACGACAGGCATCTGTACATGGAGTTCATGAGCCAGCTGGTGAAGGGTGCCAAATCATCGGAATGCATGTTCCGATGGGATAAGAGCCTCGACAAGCACGAACACAACTGGATGTATATCCGTGACATCGGCATCGTGGAGTTCGACGAGGCCGACGGCAAAACACCACGCAACTTCTACTGTACCCTCTACGATGAAACCGACAAGATGCTGCTGGAACAAGAGGAGCACGAGCTGACCGACCGCTATCGCAAGCTGTTCGAACAAAGTATCGTGGGACAGGGATTCTACGACAAGAAAGGCTGTCTGCTCACCGCCAACCAGAAGATGCGCGAGATACTGCACTTCCAGGGCGAACACGACCCCTTCTACTTCGACTACACCCTGTTCGACCTGCCCACCTTCCGGAATATCCTCTACGACAAAGCGCCCGAGGATATCTACATGTGCACCAAGAGTATGATCTACGAGCGCAACGTGAACTGCTACACAGAGCTGCGCGTACACCCCATCTACAACGAAAACAAGGAGCTGGAGATGTACACACTCTATATCAGAGATGTAAGCCAGGAGCGCGAACTCTACCTGCAACAGAAGAAGAACGAGGAGCAGATACAGCGTACCAACAACGAGATAGCGAAGTATGAGAACGAGCTGAAATACCTGCTAGAGAGCGTGGACATGCGATTCTTCCGCACCTCGTTCGCCAAACGCGAGGTGACACTCCACAAGGAGATGAGCGTGCCCGAGAAAACCATGGGATTCGACGAACTGATAGCGCACTTCGTGGCAGGAGGCTTCGCCGAGGCCCTAAAGGATCCATACGAGAGATTGAAAGTGCCACAGTCGAAACTCTGTCAGACACATTCCCTGTTCCACAATAGCGACGAACTGGAGTGGAACTTCATCGACAGCATTCCCTACTACGACCAGGACGGCAACCTGGTGGGCACCTACGGCGTGGTACGCGACGTGACCAAACTGATACAAAAGCAGGAACTGCTGAAACAGGAGACCGAACGCGCCAACCAGGCGGGTATGCGCAAGAGTTCCTTCCTCGCCAGCATGAGCCACGAGATACGCACACCGCTCAACGCCATCGTGGGATTCTCCGACGTGCTCGCCACCATGAGCACACCCGAGGAGCGCGACCATATCATCGAGGTGATTTCCAACAACTGCGACATGCTACTCCGCCTGCTGAACGATATCCTCGCCCTGTCGTCGGTCGACAGCGGCGATCTGCTCATCCGTCCTGCAAAAACCGACTTTGCCAAGGTGTTCGACAACGTGACCGACTCACTGGCCGACAAGGTGGAGAAGAATCCGAAGATAGAATTTATCGTAGACAATCCATACACATCGTTCATCACCACCCTCGACAGCGGGCGCGTGCAGCAGGTCATCACCAACTTCGTGACCAATGCCATCAAGTACACCCACGAGGGACACATCAAGATAGGATATATGAAGCAGACCCGCCACAAGCAGGAGGGCCTGTACATCTACTGTCAGGACACAGGCGACGGCATAGCCAAGGAGCACCAGGCAATGGTGTTCGACCGCTTTGTGAAACTGAACGATTTTATCCAGGGTACTGGTCTGGGACTGAACATCTGCAAGGTCATCGCCGACAACTGCGGCGGAGAGATCGGCGTCAACTCCGAAGGTAAAGGCCAAGGATCAACCTTCTGGTTCTGGATACCATGTCAAGAAGAAACTACCATGTAATTATGAAGAAATACAGCATATTAGCACTGCTTGTGGCTTGCCACCTCACGGCCGGCACCGCCCACGCTCAACAACAAGACAGCATCATCGTCTATAACGACGAACGACCGTTGGTGTACGAGGACGCCTGGGACTTGTGGCCCTACGTATTCCTGAATGAAAACGGCGAACCCGACGGCTATAACGTCGACCTGCTGAAGTTGATATTCAAAGAACTCAACATCCCCTACGTAATCCGTCTGCGCCCTACCCTCGAAGCCCAGCAGGACCTGAAGGAACACAAATCGGACCTGATGCTACGCATGGATGCCGACTTTGCCCGCAACAACTCATCGTACGGTAAGACCATCGTACAGATATTCACCCATAGCATCGTCAAGCCCAAGGACATGCCCATACATATCCAAACAGGAAAAGACCTGGTTGACTACTCCGTGATAGTACACGAGGGCAGTTTCAGCCACCACAAACTGGAAGAAAACGCCTGGAGCAAGGAGATTATCCCCTACGACGACATGAAGGAGGCCATCAAGAAAGTGAGCTCGGACAACAAGGGACTCGTCTTATGGAACTCGATGTCGCTCAAATGGCTCATGACGAAGTACCACACCGACAATCTGGAACTCCTACCTTTCGAGTTCCCCTACGGCGAGTACAAGTTCTTTTCCAACGACCATCACCTGCTTAACCAACTCGACAGCGTATACTCCAGGCTGCGCGCCAACGACCGACTGACAGAGATACAGAACAAGTGGTTCTATCCCGAACGCAAAGAATCGGGAATCCCCGCGTGGATATGGGACCTGATACGTTTTGTAGCCATCATGTCGGTGGGCGTACTCATCTACTACCTGTTCTTCAAATTCCGCGAGCGCCAGATGACCCGCAAAATCAACGATGAGAACGAACGCCTGTCGCTAATCATCCGCACCAGTAATGTACAGTTCTGTACCTATGATGTAGCCAAGCAGATATTCACCATAATGGACTCGGCAGGCTATCCCGAGAGGAGCTACTCGCTCCTGGAATTCTCGCATCGTTTCGACCCTGTCGATTTCAACATGCTGACCGACGGTCTGCAAACGGTGATCGACGAGAAAGAGCCAACGGTAACCCTGCAACTGAAGGAGTACGACAACGACCTGATTAACAGCAGTAGCTATTCCGCTAACTTGTCGGTACTTCGCCGCGACAAGAACAAGAAACCCAGCGTCATCATCTGCTCGAAGAGCGACAACTCGCAGGAACGTCAGCGTCAGGAGCTCATCAAGGAATCGATGCTGCGCTACCAGTCGCTCTTCACATCGGCCATGGTCGACATGGTGTACTACGATGCCGACGGCTATATCGTCGATATCAATGCCAAAGCCATGGCAAGCCTGAACCTCGACATAGAAACCATCAAGAAACAGCGCATCTCACTGAAAGATGTACTGGGATTCGATCATCTCGACCTCGACCACTTCGATTATTTCTACAGCACCCAGCTGTTCACATCACCCGACGACAACCGCGTACTCAACAAACTGCTGAAGCGCGAAAAACTATACTACGAGCTGCAAGTGATGCCCATCCACGATAAAGACGGTAACCGCATCGGCTTCTTCGGCTCCGGACGCAACGTCACCGAGGTGGCCCACTCGTACAACCAACTGCAGGAAAACACGAAGGAACTGCAGGAGGCACAGAACAAGATCACCAGCTACATACATAACATCGACTACGTGCTGTCGGTGGGAGGCGTTAGTCTGGCCAAATACCACCTCGACACCCACACGCTCACCATCTACAGCGAAATCAATAAGGAGAAATACGCGCTGACACAGACCAGAGCACTGGCATTCGTCGATGCCGCAAATGAAAATCAGGCCCTGCGCATACTCAACAAGATGGACAACCGACAGGATGGTAACCTGCTTGCGGAAGTCAAGACCCGCATCAAGCGTAAAGACCATATACCTCTGCACCTGCAGATTAACTTCATCCCCACCTACAAGGATGATGAGATTGTGGAGTACTTCGGACTGATACGTGACATCAGCGATATCAAGGCCGTAGAAGAGGAACTGGCAGAGGAGTCGATTAAAGCACAGGAGGTAGAAACGGTGAAGAACGCCTTCCTCCACAACATGAGCCACGAAATCCGTACGCCACTCAACACCGTAGTAGGATTCTCGGAACTCTTCGAGATGGATCATAGCCCGGAAGACGAGGCTGTGTTCATCGAGGAAATCAAGAGCAACTCGGCCTCGCTGCTCAAGCTCATCAACGATATTCTGTTCCTGTCGCGACTCGATGCCGGCATGATCACCATATCGCCGCACCCCGTCGACTTTGCCAGCGTCTTCGATGGCAGATGCGCATCGGTATGGGACAACAACAAACAGCCTGGTGTGGAATATCACATCCAGAACCCGTACAAACGACTGGTACTCGAAATCGATGAGCCCAACATATCGCTCATCATCAACAAGATACTGACCAACGCCATCCAGTATACCACCTCGGGCAGCGTGTTGGCACGCTACGAGTACATTGCCGACCGCCTGCTCATATCAGTAGAGGATACCGGCTGCGGTATCAAGCAGGAAAATCTGCCAACCATCTTCGACCGATTCGTGACCGGTGCCAACAACGGCGCAGGACTGGGACTCAGTATCTGCCACGAACTGGTAGAACACATGGGCGGTAAGATTGAAATCTCATCGACCGAAGGCAAAGGCACCACCGTATGGTTCTCAGTACCTTGCAAGATGATTGAAACGGAACGTAAATAAAATTGTATGACAGACATGATGAACAATAAGATATTGACACTCGCCATCATTGGCATGATAGCCTTGAGCCACGCACTGCCTGCCAGGGCCGGCTACATCCGTGAATATTCCGAGGAAAAACCTCTCATCATTATGAGCGACTGGGAATTTCCGCCTTATGAGTTCAGAAACGACATGGGCGAACCCGACGGTTACAATGTGGAGGTGCTCACCACGATACTCAACAAGTTAGGCATTCCTCATCAGTTTGTGATGAAGGAATGGTACCTGTGTACCGAAGCATTCGAACGCCACGAGGCCGACCTCATCCACGCCCTGAAGTACAGGTACGACAAGGCACCTTTCGAGTACACGCGCAACATGATTACCTATTATAATGTCAGAGCCGTCAGACTCAGGACCACCCGGCCACTGAAACGACTCAGTCAGCTGACCGACAAAGACACCCTGACACTGAAGAAGAACGACTATGTAGCACTGAAGATTGCAGAACGGAAAAACAATGTTTTCAAGATAGAATACCACTCGCCAAGAGAGGCACTGATAGGTATCCGAAACGGAAAAATCAAGTATTATCTGTGGGGCGAGCGCCCACTACAGATGAAAGTCAAGGAACTGGGCATCGACGCCATCGAGTTCGACGAGACGGATATCCCGGCAGGCGAACTCCGTATCATCGGCTACGACAAAGAACTGATAGAAGCCATTGACGATCAGTTTGCACGCATGGAACAATCGGGCGACATCCAGAAGATACGCGACAAGTGGTTTCACCCGGAGCGCGTACACAACGATGCCTCGCCCATGGCGCTCATCCTACTCATTGCCATCATCGTCATCGTTGTCGTCGCGCTGATGTTCAGCCGCATGATGCGTATCAAGGTTAAGAAAGCCGTCGTCAAATCGCTCGACATGAATCAGATGATGATCGAGGCCTTGAAATCGGGCAACTACTACGTCATCGAGTACGACCTCAAGACACAGATGATGCGCAACAGCTACGGCGACATGCTGCCTCCAGAGGGCATCACCCACGAGGAGTTCATGAAACGTCTGCCCGATGCCGAGAAAAAGAACTTCATAGACGCCATGGACCTCATGGCGAAAGGGCACAAGGACCTGGGCTATCTGAAACGCCGTTACAACAAGGGCACCCTTGAGAATCCTGATTGGCACTTCATCGAGGGCCATGCCGTAGTGCAGTACGAGGACGACAAGCCACGCTATGTGCTCACCTCGTTCAGAGACTACACCCATGAGATCATGGAAGAGCGCATGAACGAAGACATCGCCAGCAAATACATGAACATGTTCAACAACGGACTGATTGCCATGTCGTTCTACGACAAGAACGGCACCCTGATCGACGTGAACCGACGTATGTCTGAACTCTGCGAGTTCGACAAGGAGGGCGAGCAGTTCTTCCGAAAGACGAACCTGTTTGACGTGCCCTTGATCAAAGGCCAGTACCATCGTGGCGACAAAGAGCACTTCCATGTGTGCCAGCGGATGTTCTACCCGGAGATAGGGGTCTATAAATTCATCGAGCTAAGGGTGCGCCCCGCCTTCGACGAGAATGGCGAGATGCAGTTCTATATCGTGACCGCCCGCGACCTGACGGCCGAACGCCACCTGTGGCTCGAACAGCACAAGCACGACGTGGAGATCCGCAAAGCCACTAACAACATTAAATTCTACGAGCATCAACTTGGTTACCTGCTTGATACCTGTAAGATGTTTGTATGGACATTCGACATCAAAGAGGGGCTCATCCACTTCAGCTATAGTGGTCGCAAGACCGACTACACCAAGACATTAGAAGAATTCTATGGAGGCGTTACTGAGGAATTCAGTGAAAAAGCACTCAAGGACGCTATGGAGACTATTGCTCAGGCAAAACCATACAATCAGATTATCCACTTCAAGTACACGGTAATCAACCCCAATCCAGTATGGTATGCCATCAGCGGTGTTCCCAGTTTTGATGAGAACGGACGTGTGTATCAATATTTTGGCGTGGCTCGTAACATCGACACCTTGATGGAGGCTCAGCAGAAACTGAAGGACGAGACCCGGCGTGCAGAAGAGTCGGGTAAGATGAAAGCAGCCTTCCTGGCCAACATGACACACGAGATACGTACTCCACTGAATGCCATCGTAGGTTTCAGCGATCTGCTGCCCGTGGTAGAGGAGCGTAACGAGCGCATGGAGTTCATCCGCATTATCCGCAATAACTGCGACATGCTGATGCGACTCATCAATGATATCCTTGAGGCATCAAACGTCGGACAGGCATTAGCCATCAAACCCGAGGCTGTCGACTTCGCCAAGGTGTTCGACGACATCTGTCAGACACTGGCGCAGCGCGTGGACGAGGCTGGCGTGGAGTTTATCAAAGACAATCCTTACGACACCTTCCCGGCTACCCTCGACAAGGGACGTATCCAACAGGTGCTCACCAACTTCACCACCAATGCCATCAAGTACACCCATCAGGGACATATCAAGGTGGGCTATCGCGAACAGGATGGCGGTATCTACTTCTACTGCGAAGACACTGGTGCCGGTATCCCCAAGGATAAGCAGGACGCCGTATTCGAGCGTTTCGTCAAGCTGAACGACTTTGTGCAGGGAACAGGACTTGGCCTCAGTATCTGTAAGGCCATCGCTGAGCGCAGTAATGGAAAGATCGGTGTCAGCTCTGAAGGCGAAGGCCACGGCTCAACCTTCTGGATGTGGACGCCCAGGAACATTACCCCTCCCACCGATTAAAAACAAAAAACCCTCGCAACTGCGAGGGCTTTTTATTTGAATGATACGGGTTAGAAGAACAACAGGCGCTCCAGCCAGTAAACCACAATACCTGCCAGATAGCCCGCAAAAGCCACCCAGGTAATCTTCTTCATATACCAGCCAAAGGTAATCTTCTCCAAGCCCATCACTACCACGCCAGCAGCCGAGCCGATAATCAGCATCGAACCACCCACACCAGCACAGTAGGCCAGCAACTGCCAGAAGATACCATCGACAGCCATATCGCCGGCAGCAGCCACGGGATACATACCCATGCAACCGGCAACCAGAGGCACATTGTCGACAATCGATGACAGCACACCGATAATACCCGTTACAAGGAAATGGTTACCTTCGAAAGTTGTATCGAGCCAACCGCCCAACAGAGCCAACACTCCAATCTCCTGCAGCACAGCTACAGCCATCAGGATGCCCAAGAAGAACATAATGGTAGAGAGGTCAATCCTCGACAGCAGGTCGCTCACACGCTTTGCCATAGTGTCGTCCTCCGATGTATTGTAGTGGAATATCTCTGTTACCGTCCAGAGTAAACCCAGCACGAGGAGGATACCCATAAACGGAGGCAGATGAGTAATAGTCTTGAAAATGGGCACGAAGCACAAGCCGCCAACACCCAACCAGAAGATAATGTCGCGCTGCGACTGGGTGAACATACTGACATCGGCTTTAGGCAGATTCTGCTCCTTATCGAACTTGCCCTTGAGCTGATACTGCAGAATAAAGGCAGGCACCAGCATTGAAACAAGTGAAGGGATGAAGATTTCGGTCAGCACACCCTGCGTAGTGATCACACCCTTGATCCAAAGCATGATGGTAGTCACATCACCTATTGGCGAGAATGCGCCACCAGAGTTGGCCGAAATAACTACCAGTGCAGCATAAATCAGACGGTCGCCACGACTCTGTACTAACTTGCGCAGCACCATGATCATCACAATCGAGGTAGTCAGATTGTCGAGAATAGCCGACAGGAAGAAGGTCATAAAGGCCATTCGCCACATCAGTTTACGCTTAGAACGCGTCTTCAGCGTATCTCTCACAAAGTTGAAACCGCCGTTGCTATCCACAATCTCTACGATGGTCATGGCACCCATCAGGAAGAACAACGTGCCAGCGGCATCGCCCAAATGATGCTCAATAACCTCTGGGATATGATGAAACACATCACCACCCAAAATAGAGGGATAATACTGCATGGGATCAAGCATGAGCAGCGTCCAGCACAGCACACACATCAGCAGCGCGATAGCCGCCTTATTCACTTTTGTCAAGCCCTCGAGTGCTATACAAAGATAGCCGATACAGAACACTGTGACAATCAGAATTGTTAATGTAGACATTTGATTTTGATACTTTTGTTATTAATTGTTGAATTTTGCCTGCAAAGGTACGAATAAGAAAGTAGAAAACCAAATAAAAGTAGAAAAGTTTGCTGCTTAGCAAAAAAGTTTGTATATTTGCAGTCCATATGAACAACGAACTAAATAAAGAAGTTAAATGGAGTGAAAACGTGGTACTGGCAGATGCTGACTACGTTGACTCCGTGGCGTTTAATCTCATTGTAAACTTCGAGCGCATGATTGGCCGACGCATTCCGCAGGCCGATATCGCCAAATGGCTGGACTGCATTGCTCTCGATGGAGGCATCAGAGATGGCGAAAACGAAATACAGGTCATTCTGATTCACCAGAAGGACAAACAGCAGATGGACAATTTTGTGCCAGGCAACTACCAGAACGACCTGAGTTCCAAGGCCTTCAAGGACCATCTGGGCGAGTTCACCATCAATGCCTATCACACGGAAGGATTTGCCAAGACTGGCGATTTCTTCAATGAGGTGCTGGAACTTGTGTGTGCTCAAAAGGACATCAAGCGTCTGATGGTGATTCCCAATGCCGAAGATACTCCTATATATAATAAGGTACGCGAGACACTTCGCAAGGCCGACAACGATGATAAGCGCATCACCGTCTTCACCATGCAACCAACTGTCGGAGGCAATTTCCGACAGGAAATACTGGGCTACTCGCTAATGGCAGCATTAGGCATCAAGGCCGATGAGATAAAGGATTAAGGATTAAAATTTAAATAATATAGACTATGGCAAAAGTATTAATGATTGGCGCAGGTGGCGTGGCCACCGTTGCAGCGTTTAAGATCGCTCAGAATGCTGACGTGTTTACAGAGTTTATGATTGCTAGTCGCCGTAAGGCTAAGTGTGATAAGATTGTGGCCGACATCCACAAGGCAGGATATAATATGGACATCAAAACCGCTCAGGTGGATGCCGACGATGTAGAGCAGCTCAAGGCACTCTTCAACGACTTCAAGCCAGAGCTGGTCATCAACCTGGCCCTGCCCTATCAGGACCTGACCATCATGGATGCCTGCTTGGCATGCGGTTGCAACTATCTGGACACAGCCAACTACGAGCCCAAGGACGAGGCTCATTTTGAGTACTCATGGCAGTGGGCTTATCGCGAGCGCTTTGAGAAGGCTGGACTGACAGCCATTTTGGGTTGTGGTTTCGACCCAGGTGTAACTTCTATCTACACCGCTTATGCTGCCAAGCACCACTTCAAGGAGATTCAGTATCTGGATATTGTTGACTGTAACGCTGGCGACCATCACAAGGCTTTCGCTACCAACTTCAACCCAGAGATCAACATCCGCGAGATCACCCAGAAGGGACTGTATTGGGAAGACGGCAAGTGGGTTGAGACCGAGCCTCTGGAGATTCACAAGGACCTTACTTATCCAGAGATTGGCCCTCGCGACAGCTATCTGCTGCACCACGAGGAAATCGAGAGTCTGGTTATCAACTACCCCACCATCAAGCGTGCCCGTTTCTGGATGACCTTTGGTCAGCAGTACCTGAAGCACCTCGAAGTGATTCAGAACATCGGCATGAGCCGTATCGACGAGGTAGAGTACGAAGCACCATTGGCCGATGGTACTGGTACTGCCAAGGTAAAGATTGTACCTCTGCAGTTCCTCAAGGCTGTGCTGCCTAACCCACAAGATCTGGGCGAGAACTACGAGGGTCAGACTTCTATTGGCTGCCGCATCCGTGGTATCGGCAACGATGGCAAGGAGCACACCTACTATGTTTACAACAACTGCTCACACCGTGCTGCCTACGAGGAGACTGGCATGCAGGGCGTATCATATACCACTGGTGTACCGGCCATGATAGGTGCCATGATGTTCTGCAAGGGACTCTGGAACACTCCTGGCGTTCACAACGTCGAGGAGTTCGATCCCGATCCATTTATGGAGCAGCTCAACAAGCAAGGCCTGCCTTGGCACGAGATTCACGACGGAGATCTTGAACTCTAATCAATAAACCTACAATTACGATTAAAAACTATGGCAAAAGAAAAAGAAGAGGCCTTGACGCCTCAGCAGGAAAAAATGAAGGCGCTTCAGGCTGCTATGTCGAAAATTGAGAAAGACTATGGCAAAGGCTCGATTATGCGCATGGGTGATGAACAGGTAGAGAATGTGGAAGTGATTCCCACCGGTTCTATCAGTCTTAACGCAGCACTTGGCGTAGGCGGCTATCCTAAAGGGCGCATCATCGAGATTTATGGTCCAGAATCGTCAGGTAAGACAACACTGGCCATTCACGCTATCGCTGAAGCTCAGAAAGCTGGCGGCATTGCGGCATTCATCGATGCCGAGCATGCATTCGACCGTTTCTATGCAGCCAACTTGGGTGTAGACATAGATAACCTCTACATCTCACAACCCGACAATGGTGAGCAGGCACTCGAGATTGCTGATCAGCTGATTCGCTCAAGCGCTATCGACATCATCGTCATCGACTCTGTGGCAGCCTTGACTCCAAAGAAAGAAATCGAGGGTGACATGGGTGACTCTGCTGTAGGACTGCAGGCCCGCCTGATGAGTCAGGCGCTCCGTAAGCTCACCGCTACCATCTCGAAGACCAACACCACTTGTATCTTCATCAACCAGTTGCGTGAGAAGATTGGCGTAATGTTCGGCAACCCAGAGACCACTACTGGTGGTAATGCCCTGAAGTTCTATGCTTCAGTACGTATCGACATCCGCAAGTCACAAACCTTGAAGGATGGCGACACCCCTATTGGCAATCAGGTCAAAGTGAAGATTGTCAAGAACAAGGTAGCTCCTCCATTCCGCAAGGCCGAATTCGAAATCATGTTCGGAGAGGGAATCTCAAAGATTGGTGAGATTGTCGACTTGGGTGTTGAGTACGACATCATCAAGAAGAGCGGCTCATGGTTCAGCTATGGCGAATCGAAACTGGCTCAGGGGCGCGATGCCGTCAAAGCCGTACTCAAGGACAACCCAGAACTCTGCGACGAACTCGAAGCAAAAATCATGGAAGCAATCTCTGACAAGTAATGAATCCATATCCCTGCCACCTGGTAAGGTATCAGCAATAAGAAATCCCAGCCAATTCGGCTGGGATTCTTATTTGGTCTTATCAATACTCTTTATAGTGGAGTACCCTTTCCGTTCATCCAACTATTATTCGATTTCTTAACAGCAGGCTTTTTCACTGGCGTCTTCTTTGCAGCTGCAGTCTTCTTATTCAACGCAGGATTAACCTTGGGACCATAAGGGCCATCGGCTACCAACGTACGTTTAACAATGCCCGAACCATCAAACTCCACATATAAAAGCTTGTTGTTTGAACGCCCGTAAACCCAATAGTAAACACCTGATTTGGCATACTCTACATAGTCGGCTTCGCCTGCAGCCATCTCCACCTCATCTCCAGTCATACCAATACCTACGTGACCTTGACGGATCATAGCACGTGTAGCTTCACTGGTAACAACCTTCTTACCAGGACCAGGAGCGAAGATAGTACCAAAGAATGTGTTTTCTTCTGTGGCTTTATACTGATCCAGAACAGCTTCTGCGTAGAAGAAATTACCCGTCGTGGTATTTCTAAGCTTAACGGTAGAGAAGTCATCGTTCTTATGGGGAGAGATGGAAACGATATTATACTCAGCCAAACGAGGAATCTTTTGCTGCTTGCTCGACACCTCATTCAGCATGTGCATGGATATCTTGGTATGAACCACCTTACCGATAAACTGTTTATAGTTCTTGCTGCTGATAGACATGATATCATCCTGCAACTCAAACGAATTCTTGAACAGATAACGGGCCTCGTCAGCCACAAACTCATCGTCACGCATACCGCAGTTCGTCTTCGACATCGCAACATTCTGATAGAACTGATTGCCATTCTTGTCCTCTACGATAATCTTCACGGGATACTTACGCGAGCCTACACCAACAGCCACTACTTTCACCTCCATATCCTGATCGACTTGAACCTCCTGGAAGCCTTCACCATCGTACTCGGTATCAATACGATAGAACTTGGTTTTGGTATATAGGGTTTTGTCCATCAGCTTTTCCCTGGCAATATCCACATCACCCAGATAAGCCAATGTGGGAACCCCCATCTTCTGGAAGCAATAGTCCTCAAAAGAACCATATCCTATCTCAAAATAGTAGGCCTTGTTATCATCTTGGCAGAGGAAGTTCACGTGGGCGTGACCATCCTGACTCTCCGTATGACCTTTATAAATCATAACCTTATACTTCAGTGTCATACTGCTCACTTCTCTGCCAGAAGCGGCGTCGGTAAAAGTCTTCACCACCAGGTCGTATTTCTCAGGCATCACCATAAACTTCATACCCTCAACCCAATCACATAGGCTGTGGTACTTAAAGTTCTGACTAATAAAGTCTCTTGATGATTCCTCATCCTCCTCCTGAGCTTCAGCTATCACATCTGCCATATGGGTCTCTGCACTCTTCTTTGCACCCTTTGTCTTCACAATATAAGGGTTAGTCTGAGCCGAGGCTGCCAGAAAGGCAACTGATAGGCAGGCCGTAAAAATCGTTCTTTTCATCACTACCGATAGTTTTATAACGTTATTCTGCCTGCAAAGATAGGTTATTTCGGATGAATATCCAAATATTTTATGCCAAAATGACGTAATAAAAACCTTTTTTTACTGAAAAAGACAATTTGGCACATGCTTTGCAATCCGATTTGTGTCAAATTGAGTATAAATTAAAAAAAGATAAGAATTATGGGAAAGATTATTGGAATTGACTTAGGAACTACCAACAGCTGTGTTGCCGTATTCGAAGGTAACGAGCCAGTAGTAATCGCCAACAGCGAGGGTAAGCGTACAACACCTTCTGTAGTTGGTTTTGTTGACAACGGTGAGCGTAAGATTGGTGATCCTGCTAAGCGTCAGGCCATCACAAATCCAAAGAACACTGTTTACTCTATCAAACGTTTCATGGGTGAGAACTGGCAGCAGACTGAGAAAGAGATTTCTCGCGTACCATATACTGTTGTTAACGAGGGTGGCTATCCACGTGTAGACATCAACGGTCGCAAGTACACTCCTCAGGAGATTTCTGCTATGGTTCTGCAGAAGATGAAGAAGACTGCCGAGGACTATCTCGGTCAGGAGGTTACAGAAGCCGTCATCACCGTTCCTGCTTACTTCTCTGACTCTCAGCGTCAGGCCACTAAGGAGGCTGGCCAAATTGCTGGTCTCGAGGTTAAGCGTATCGTTAACGAGCCTACAGCTGCTGCCTTGGCATATGGCGTTGACAAGGCTAACAAGGATATGAAGATTGCCGTATTCGACCTGGGTGGTGGTACATTCGATATCTCTATTCTGGAGTTCGGTGGCGGTGTGTTTGAGGTACTCTCTACCAATGGTGATACTCACCTGGGTGGTGACGACTTCGACCAGGTAATCATCGACTGGCTGGTACAGGAGTTCAAGAACGACGAGGGCGCCGACCTGACTGCCGATCCTATGGCTATGCAGCGCTTGAAGGAGGCTGCTGAGAAGGCAAAGATTGAGCTGTCTTCTTCTACCTCTACAGAGATTAACCTGCCATACATCATGCCTGTAGGCGGTGTACCTAAGCACTTGGTAAAGACCCTGACTCGTGCTAAGTTCGAGCAGTTGGCTCACGACCTGATCCAGGCTTGTCTGGCACCATGTCAGAAGGCTATGGCCGATGCTAAACTGAATACAGCTGATATCGACGAGGTTATCCTCGTAGGTGGTTCAAGCCGTATCCCAGCCGTTCAGACTCTGGTTAAGAACTACTTCGGTAAGGAGCCTTCAAAGGGTGTTAACCCCGACGAGGTTGTAGCCGTAGGTGCTTCAATCCAGGGTGCTATCCTGAACAAGGAAGGTGGCGTAGGCGACATCGTACTGCTCGACGTTACTCCTCTTACACTGGGTATCGAGACCATGGGTGGTGTAATGACCAAGCTGATCGAGGCTAACACCACTATCCCATGCAAGAAGAGCGAGACATTCTCTACTGCAGCTGATAACCAGACCGAGGTAACTATCCACGTTCTGCAGGGTGAGCGTCCAATGGCTTCACAGAACAAGTCAATCGGTCAGTTCAACCTCACAGGTATCGCTCCTGCACGTCGTGGTATTCCTCAGATCGAGGTAACCTTCGATATCGATGCCAACGGTATCCTCAAGGTATCTGCCAAGGATAAGGCTACAGGTAAGGAGCAGGCCATCCGCATCGAGGCTTCATCTGGTCTGTCACAGGACGAGATCAACCGCATGAAGGCCGAGGCTGAGCAGAATGCAGAGAACGATAAGAAGGAGCGCGAGCGCATTGACAAGCTGAACCAGGCCGACTCTATGATCTTCCAGACAGAGAACCAGCTGAAGGAGCTTGGCGATAAGATCCCAGCACAGCACAAGCCAGCTATCGAGCAGGCTCTGCAGCAGCTTAAGGATGCCCACAAGGCAGGCGACGTAGCTGCTATCGACACAGCTATCGCAGCCCTGAACACTGCTTGGCAGACTGCTTCGCAGCAGATGTACCAGCAGAGCGGTGCAGCCGGTCAGCCTGGTGGCGATCAGTTCCAGGGCGGTCAGCAGCAGGCTCAGCAGGAGGGTCCAAAGGCAGAGGACATCCAGGATGCCGACTTTGAGGAGGTGAAGTAAGTCATCGATTTACTTACAATATAACTAAGAGGTGCAGACGTAGAATCTGTACCTCTTTTTATTTTACAAATTTAACATTCTCCGTCCGCGAATTTATGTTCGCCGAATTTTATACTAAAAAAGGCTGAATTAATTCAAATCATAAAACGAGCCAATTCAAACGATGATTTGAATTAATTCAGCTTTTTTCTATACCTTTTATAAAGAAAAACGAGTTTCATCTACAACATTATGAAAAAATGTGTAACTTTGCAAACAAAATATGCATATGAAAAAGAAAACGATTCTTTATTATTTATTATGAATAGAACCATCACAAAAGCCAACCCTCAGCAGGTTGAAGATATCATGAAGGTCATTGCTGCAGCCAAGCAGATTATGCGCCAATCGGGCAACATGCACCAATGGGCCGACAGCTACCCGTCTGCCGACGTGATCCTACACGACATAGAGGCAGGTGGCGGTTATGTAGTAGAAGACGATGGCACCATTGTGGCCTATTTTGCCTTTCTACCCAGTCCAGAGCCAACTTATGCCAAAATCTACGAGGGTAACTGGACTGACGATACGCCACCTTATCACGTAGTGCATCGCATTGCCAGCTATCCCGAGGCGCATGGCATCTTCAAGAGCATCATGGACTTCTGTTTTGACCACGACAGCAACATCCGTATCGACACCCATCGCGACAATAAGATCATGCAGCACGTCATCCTCAAGCAAGGGTTTACCTACTGCGGCATCATCTACCTGCTCTCTGGCGACGAACGTCTGGCATATCAGAAAATCATTTTATAAGAGAGAGACAGTCCGACTGATGTTAGCCTTGGCGACATCGGGCTTCAACGCTTCTGAAAGGGGAAGCGTTGGGGGATTGATGCAGGCTACTTGCGAGAATCCTGCATCGAGCAGCACGTCGGCATTGGCAATACGCCCCGCTATCAAAGCGACGGGCACATGATGGCGTCGAGCTGCCTGAAGAATACCAAACGGCAGTTTGCCCATCAGCGTCTGATGGTCGGCAGAGCCCTCGCCTGTGATAACGAGAGAGGCATCCGTCAGGATATCATCAAAGCCTACATGCTCTAAAAGCAGGTCAATACCAGAACGACAGTCGGCATTCAGATACTGTAGGAAGGCATAACCAAGTCCGCCAGCAGCACCTGCACCAGGCGCATTCTGACGATCATAGCCGAAATGACGGGCAGAGGCTTCGGCAAAGCGTTTGGCACGGGCATCAAGCTCAAGAACCATCTGGGAAGAAGCCCCCTTTTGTGGTGCAAAAACGTGGGCTGCCCCATGCTCACCACAGAGAGGATTGGTAACATCGGTAGCAATCGTGAAACGGACAGCATCGAGCTCACGGACATCATCCCAGGACTTGCCTTTGGCAAAACTATCAATGATGGCACGAATCATGCCGATGCCACAATCGCTGGTGGCACTTCCACCAAGTCCGACGATGATGTGCCGACAGCCATGTCGTACGGCATCTACCACCAACTGGCCAGTGCCATAGGTAGTTGCAACCATAGGATTGCGCTCTTCGGCAGATACAAGCGTGAGTCCGCTGGCCTGCGCCATCTCGATAACGGCAGTCGAACCATGAATCAGATAGCGGCTCATGACACGTCGCATCATCGGATCGCGGACAGGCACTTCGACCATCTCACCCCCCAGCGCACTCTGAAAGGCAGCCAAAAAGCCTTCGCCCCCATCGCTCACAGGTATCTGAATCACCTCAGCATCAGCCATTTTCATGAGGATGCCATCTGTAGCAGCCTGATTAGCCTCGACTGAGGTCAGACAGCCTTTGAACGAATCTATCGCCACAACAAACTTCTTCATACGTCTGCAAAGATACAAATTTCCATAAAACAAATAGGTTTTTTGAGATATAATTTGTATCTTTGCCAACAAAAAAAAAGAAAGAAGTATGGACGCAAAACGAATTTTAGATTATCTGAAGCAGTTGATGGTAAATAACAACCGCGAATGGTATTGGAAGCATAAGGCGGAGTACGATGCAGTAAGAGCGGATTTTGAGGCAGGCATCGCACAAGCAATTGGTCGTATTGCAGAGTTCGACCCATCGATAGCGCATCTCACAGTAAAAGATTGCACTTACCGCTTTAATCGCGATACACGTTTCTCACCAGACAAGTCGCCCTACAAGAACCACTTTGGCGGCTATATTGCAGCCCATGGCAAAAAGGCACTACACGGAGGCTACTACCTACACCTAGAGCCTGGTCATTGCATGGTGGCGTGCGGTAACTACTGGTTGCCTACCAATATACTGACATCATGTCGCAACGAGATGATGGGCAACACAGCCGAATGGCTGAAGTGTGTAGAGAGCAAGGAGTTTAAGAAATACTTTGGCAGCCCTGTAGCCAGTAGTTTCTCGGCCCCGACGGATGTATCAAGTTGGGACCAGCCCCAAGGATTCGGGTTGGAAAAACTGAAGAAATGCCCAGTAGGATTTCCCAAGGATTGGCCTCATGTAGAGTACCTACGCATGAAGGACTACTGCTGCTGGCATCAGGTATCGGAGGATTTCTATGAAGGCGAAAAATGGCTCGACGAGATTGAACGCATGTTCAAAGCCGCCAAGCCAATGATGGATTTTATGAACTCAGTAATCGACGACTACGAGTAGTCTTTACTCGTAATGACGGATACGGACATCGATGCCGGTCCCCTCAAGCTGGGTAACGATGGTGCTGACGTCAGTCTGCCCATAGTGATAAGGGAACAGAACCTTGGGCTTGATGATTTTAGCAGCACGCACCAGTTGGTCGGGTGTCATCGTGTACGGCTGGTTGCAAGGCAGGAATGCGATATCAATATCCTTTATCTGCGACATCTCGGGGATATCCTCGGTATCGCCAGCAATATAAATACGCAATCCATCGATGGTGAGGATATAACCATTGTCGCGCCCCTTAGGGTGGAACTGTTCGCGACCTGCTGTGGTGTTATAGGCTGGTACAGCCTCTACGCTGATATCGGGCAACTGTAGTTTATCGCCATTTACCATCACCTTACCAGAACCATACATATCGGCACAGCGCTTATTCATCACCAGCTGCGTTTTGGAAGCTGAAAGCATTTTGAGTGCATTGGCATCGTAATGATCGCCATGCTCGTGAGTCACGAAGATATAATCGGCCTTAGGCATAGGCGAATAATCAATCTGACGGTTACCCAACTTAGATACAGGATCAATCTGTATCTCAAAACCATCATACTGGATACGGATGCACGAATGCATCAGTGCATGGAACTTAACCGTTTTGCCACTCTTGGTGGTAAACACATCGACCTCATAGGTCTGCTGGCCACAGGCTGTGTTGAGACCCAATATGGCCAGCATGCTCAAAAAGAGTTTCTTCATACCTTATTATATATATAGACAGGGACAAAAATACGATAATTATACGAAAGTGCCAAACCATTTATATAAAATCTCTATTTTTGGAGCGAGTTTCTTGGTCGATTCAAAAAAATGACTTAACTTTGTGCCCGTAAAGTACATAAACAACAACAATGAATAGACAATGATTTGGAATGAAACAATGGAGTGCATGGATCGCGAACAGCTTCGCGAAATCCAGAGCCAACGCTTAGTAAAGATGGCAGAGTATGTGTATTACAACACCCCCTTCTACCGCAAGAAGTTTCAGGAGATGGGGTTGGAACCCGGTGACATCAAAAGCATCGACGACATCACCAAGCTGCCCTTTACCAACAAGCTCGACCTCCGCGACAATTATCCTTTCGGACTGGCCGCCGTGCCCATGAGTCAGATTGTCAGAATCCACGCCTCATCGGGAACCACCGGCAAACCAGTAGTAGTACTTTACACCCGCAAAGACCTCGCCATGTGGAGCGAAGCCATCAGCCGTGCCTTTACCGCCTACGGTGCTGGTAAGGACGACATTTTCCAAGTGGCTTACGGCTACGGTCTGTTTACAGGAGGTCTTGGCGCTCACGATGGAGCCACCAACATCGGCGCATCTGTTATCCCCATCTCTTCTGGAAACACCCAGAAGCAGATGACACTAATGCACGACTTTGGCACCACCATCCTATGCTGCACCCCCAGCTACGCCATGTTCTTAGGCGAGGCCATGAAAGAATGCCAGTGGAGCCGCGACGAGTTCAAACTGAAGGTTGGCGTTTTCGGCGCTGAGCCCTGGACTGAGAAGATGCGCAAGAAGCTGGAAGAGAGCCTGGGCATCAAGGCCTACGATATCTACGGACTGAGCGAAATAGCTGGTCCTGGTGTGGGCTACGAGTGCGAACACCAATGCGGTACGCACCTGAACGAAGACTTGTTCTATCCAGAGATCCTGGATCCCAAAACTGGTGAACCACTGCCAGAGGGACAGTTTGGCGAATTGACCTTTACCCATCTGACTAAAGAAGGTATGCCCCTGTTGCGCTACCGCACCCACGATCTGACAGCTCTGCATTACGACAAATGTAAGTGCGGACGAACCTTGGTACGCATGGATCGTATCCTGGGCCGTTGCGACGATATGCTCATCATCCGTGGTGTGAACGTATTCCCATCTCAGATTGAGGATGTCATCCTGAAGTTGCCTGAGTACGAGCCTCACTTCCTGCTGACCGTAGACCGTGTGAACAACACTGACACCTCGGAACTGAAAGTAGAGGTAAAGGAGGAGTACTTTACCGACGATATGGCCACAATGGTCGGCCTGCAGAAGAAGCTGGAAAGCGAACTGCGTAGTGTAATAGGACTGGGCTTCAAGGTGAAGCTGGTTGAACCTAAGGGTATTGAGCGCTCGGAAGGCAAGGCTAAACGTGTGATCGACAAACGTAACATCTAAAAATACAATCGTAATTATGAAGACTAAGCAACTTTCCATTTTCCTTGAGAACAAGTCAGGCCGCCTGACTGAAGTGACCGAAGTTCTTGGTGCTGCAGGCATCAACCTCTCGGCCATGAGTATTGCCGATAATAGTGACTTTGGCATCCTGCGCTGCATCGTTTCTGATCCTGACAAGGCCTATCAGGTACTGAAAGAAGCGCACTTTGCCGTGAAGATTACTGATGTGATTGGATTTGTATGCCCCAACACCAGCGGCTCGCTCGCCATTGTGCTGAAGCACTTGTCTGAGAACGATATATTTATCGAATACATGTACTCGTTTGCCAATGGCGATGTGGCCACAGTGGTTATCCGTCCCACCGATTTGGATGCCTGCGAGAAGATACTTTCAGACAAAAAAGTGGAATTAATGGCTGCAAATGACCTCTATCAACTATAAAATCACAAGAAACTGCAAGATTTTCGCCTGAAAATTTTGCAGTTTCAATTTTTATTCGTACCTTTGCACCCGCAAATAAGACATGAGGGCGTTTAGCTCAGCTGGTTTAGAGCATCTGCCTTACAAGCAGAGGGTCGGCGGTTCGAATCCGTCAACGCCCACAACACAAAAAGTCCGCTTCCGCAGCCGATGAGGTTGCGGTTTTGGGTTAGAAGGGATAGAGAAAGAAAGATAATTATCGATAATTTACAGGAATATTTAAAACAATGGATTTAAGTTTATTGACAGCCATCTCGCCTATTGATGGCCGTTACAGAAGTAAGACCGAACCTCTGGCAGAATACTTTTCAGAGTATGCGCTGATTCGTTACAGGGTACGCGTAGAAATAGAGTATTTCATTGCCTTATGTGAATTACCATTGCCTCAACTTCAGGGTATCAACCATTCACTATTCGATCAGCTTCGCGACATCTACAAGAAGTTCTCACCCGCTGACGCACAGCGTGTGAAGGACATTGAGTCAATCACCAATCATGATGTGAAAGCTGTTGAGTACTTCATCAAGGAGCAGCTCGACGCTATGGGTGGATTCGAGAACTACAAGGAGTTCATCCACTTCGGACTCACATCTCAGGACATCAACAACACCAGTGTACCTCTTTCTATTAAGGAGGCGTTGGAGCAGGTTTACTATCCTATGGTAGAGGAGCTCATTGAGCAGTTGCACGATTATGCTGAACAGTGGAAGAACATCCCCATGTTGGCCAAGACTCACGGACAGCCCGCATCGCCTACCCGTCTGGGTAAGGAGGTGATGGTTTACGTATACCGCTTGGAAGAGCAGCTTCGCGGACTGAAGGAGACACCTATCACCGCTAAGTTCGGAGGTGCTACTGGTAACTACAATGCTCACCACGTGGCTTATCCACAGTACGACTGGCGCGAGTTTGGCAACAGCTTTGTCAGCGAGAAGTTAGGCTTGGAGCGCGAGCAGTACACTACCCAGATCTCAAACTATGACTGGTTGGGCGCCATCTTCGATGCCATGCGCCGTATCAACACCATCGTTATCGACCTGGATCGCGACTTCTGGATGTATATCTCTATGGACTACTTCAAGCAGAAGATTAAGAAAGGTGAGGTTGGTTCGAGTGCTATGCCTCACAAGGTAAACCCCATCGACTACGAAAACTCTGAGGGTAACTTAGGTATTGCCAACGCTATCCTGCAGTTCCTGGCAGCAAAACTGCCCGTAAGCCGTTTGCAGCGCGACCTGACTGACTCTACCGTTCTGCGTAACGTAGGGGTACCCATGGGGCACGCCGTTATTGCATTCCAAAGTACACTGAAGGGACTGCGCAAGCTGATTCTTAACGAGGAGAAGCTGCAGGAGGATCTCGACAACACTTGGGCTGTAGTAGCCGAGGCTATCCAGACCATTCTGCGTCGTGAAGCCTACCCTAACCCATACGAAACACTGAAGGCCCTGACCCGCACCAACGAGAAGTTGACTGGCGAGAAGATCAAGGACTTCATCGAAACACTCGAGGTGAGTGAGGAAGTTAAGGAAGAACTACGTGTTATTACCCCATCAACCTACACAGGCATTTAATTTACACATATTATATTTATTAAGTAATCACAATTATAAAAAATACAACTTATGGATTTCGAAAACAACGAGAAGAAGCAGGAAGAGACCAAGCAGGATGGCGCTCAGAGAGAGTATCGTCCTGGTCGTTCACCACGTCCACGCATTCACGCAACAGCTGTGCGCCCAGGAAGCTATGAGCGCCCCAGCTATCGCAATAACAACGATGAAGGCGAGTTCCGTCCAGAGGGATTCGGCGCTGGTTTGCAGAGCAATGCTCCTCAGCGTCCTCAGGGGGGCTATCGTCCACGTAACAACTACAACAACGAGGGTGGCTACGGCCAGCAGCGTCAGGGAGGTTATGGTCAGCGTCAGCAAGGTGGTTATGGTCGTCCTCAGCAGGGTGGCTACGGTCGTCCTCAGCAGGGTGGCTACGGTCAGCGTCAGCAGGGTGGCTACGGTCGTCCTCAGCAGGGTAGCTACGGTCGTCCTCAGCAAGGTGGCTATGGTCAGCAGGGCGGTTATGGTCAGCAGCGCCAGCAGGGTGGTTACGGTCGTCCTCAGCAGGGTGGCTACGGTCGTCCTCAACAGGGTGGCTATGGCAAGCCCTACGGAGCAGCTCCTTATAAGAAGGCTCCCCGCCAGCGCACAGCCGACTACGATCCAAATGCAAAGTATTCAATGAAGAAGCGCATTGAGTACAAGGAGATTAACTACGATCCCAACGAGCCACTGCGCTTGAACAAGTTCTTGGCCAATGCAGGTGTTTGCAGCCGTCGCGAGGCCGATGAGTTCATCCAGGCTGGTGTAGTAACCGTTAATGGCGAGGTAGTAACCGAGCTGGGTACCAAGATCCTGCGTACCGATATGGTGAAGTTCCACGATCAGCCTGTAACCATCGAGAAGAAGGTTTACGTGCTGCTCAACAAGCCAAAGGACTACGTAACAACCAGCGACGATCCACAGCAGCGTAAGACTGTGATGGATCTGGTGAAGAACGCTTGCTCAGAGCGTATCTACCCCGTAGGCCGTCTGGACCGCAACACCACCGGTGTGCTGTTGCTCACCAACGATGGCGACTTGGCTTCGAAGCTCACACATCCTAAGTACCTCAAGAAGAAGATTTATCACGTTTACCTCGATAAGAACGTTACCGCTCACGATCTGCAGCAGATTGCCGAAGGCATCCAGCTGGAGGATGGCGAGATCAAGGCCGACGACGTTCAGTATGCACATCCTACCGACAAGAAGCAAGTTGGCATCGAGATTCACTCAGGTAAGAACCGTATCGTTCGCCGTATCTTCGAGAGTCTGGGCTACCGCGTTCAGAAACTCGACCGCGTACAGTTCGCTGGTCTGACCAAGAAGAACCTGAAGCGTGGCGACTGGCGCTACTTGACCGAGGAGGAAGTTGACCGCCTGCGCATGGGTGCTTACGAGTAATTGATAGTTGAAAATTGACAATTCATAATGAAACGTACTAAGATTATCGATGTGCTGAAGAGCACAGAATATGGCAAGGAGGTTTGCGTAAAGGGTTGGGTGCGCACGCATCGTAGCTCTAAGGCAGTCGACTTCATTGCCCTCAACGACGGTTCAACCATCAAGAATGTGCAGATCGTTGTTGATCCTACTAAGTTCGACGAGCAGGTATTGAAGGATATCACCACAGGTGCCTGCATCAGTGCCGAGGGTTTACTGGTTGAGAGTCAGGGTGCTGGTCAGAGCAGTGAAATTCAGGCTACCAAGCTTGAGGTTTATGGTCTGTGCGGCAACGACTACCCCATGCAGAAGAAGGGCCAGAGTTTCGAAGTGATGCGTAAGAACGCTCACATGCGTCTGCGTACCAACACATTCGGAGCTGTGATGCGCATTCGCCACAACATGGCGATGGCCATCCACACTTACTTCCACGAGCATGGATTCTTCTACTTCCACACCCCACTGATCACCGCATCAGACTGTGAGGGAGCCGGTAATATGTTCCAGGTAACCACCAAGAACCTGTATGACCTGAAGAAAGACGAGAACGGCAAGATTATCTATGATGATGACTTCTTCGGCGAGCAGACATCGCTCACCGTATCTGGTCAGCTAGAAGGTGAGCTGGGTGCCACAGCCCTGGGTTCTATCTACACCTTCGGTCCTACCTTCCGTGCCGAGAACAGTAACACCCCCCGCCACCTGGCTGAGTTCTGGATGGTGGAGCCCGAGGTGGCCTTCCTGGATCAGGAAGAGCTGATGGATCTGGAAGAGGACTTCATCAAGTACTGCGTACGTTGGGCTCTCGACAACTGTAAGGATGATCTGGAGTTCCTCAACAAGATGATCGACAAGACCTTGATCGAGCGTCTGGAGGGTGTTCTCAAGGAGACCTTCGTTCGTCTGCCTTACACCGAGGGTATCAATATCCTGCAGGAGGCTATCAAGAATGGTAAGAACTTCGAGTTCCCCTGCAACTGGGGCGACGACCTGGCCAGCGAGCACGAGCGCTACCTCGTTGAGGAGCATTTCAAGAAGCCAGTTATCATGACCGACTACCCACGTGCATTCAAGTCGTTCTATATGAAGCAGAACCAGGACACTGCCGATGGCGGTTCAGTAGGTTACAAGGGCGCTGTTGCCCCAGGTCCTACCATGCAGGGTACCGATGTACTCTTCCCACAGATCGGTGAGATTATCGGCGGATCTGTTCGTGAGGAAAGCTACGATAAATTAATGGGCGAGATTAATCGCCGCGAGATGGACCAGACCCACCTCTGGTGGTATATCGACACCCGCAAGTGGGGCTCATGCCCACACGCAGGCTTCGGTCTTGGTTTCGAGCGTCTCATCCTGTTCGTAACAGGTATGCAGAACATTCGCGACGTGATTCCGTTCCCACGTACTCCGAAATCAGCAGAGTTCTAAATCATACGAACCGCCATCACTCCACTCCGAGTGATGGCGGTTTTCTTTCTCCTATACACAAATTGAAACAAAAAAAGTAGTGAGGAACTTCTATGAGTCCCTCACCAACTTCTAATTAAACAAACTATCAATGTGTTATTCGATGGTAATCTTCTTTAAACGATAGCCATAGCCCACAACAAGCATACCTCCACGCTCATCTACCAGCGCCTTGACAGCATCTGTATAGGTGAAATCATAAGGATTGGGAGTATCAGCAGTCAGATCGAACTGAGCTACAATCTGATCCTCAGCATTATCGCCCCACCATGGTGTGGTGATACGCATAGCGTGATAGCCCTCAGGCATATCAATCATTTCGTAGTACACGTGAACCGTAGAACCAACAGCCACATCTGCCAGAGCGTCGGCAGTGACTGTAGCATTGCTATCACCCCAGTTGACGTCTACACTTCCCTCCCAAACTGTAGTCTCAGCAGGTGCAACGGCCTCAACTGCAACTACCTTAGTGAGCTTATAACCATATCCTACAATGAGCATACCGCCACGCTCGTCAACGATAGCCTTGTTAGCCTCGCTGTAGGTGAACTCAAATGGATTAGGAGTTTCGGTAGTCAGATCGAACTGAGCTACAATCTGGTCCTCAGCATTATCGCCCCACCATGGTGTGGTGATACGCATAGAATGGTATAATTCTGGCATATCAATCAACTCATAGTAAACACGGATGGTGGTACCAACAGGTACATCAGCCAGAGCATCGGCAGAAACCGTAGCATTGCTGTCACCCCAGTTTACTTCAGTAGCACCTTCCCAGAGCACGGTTTCTTTCACACCTGGATCAACATACTCGTCGTTGCTGACAGTGAACACGCCACAACCGTAGCGCATGCCATCTGCCTCAATGCTTACCATATACTGACCTTCGGCCATCGTAGGCACATCGAATGTAACCATACCATTAGCAAACGATACATTACTTGCCTCCTGCTTACCCACGAACACCTTGGTAACATTGGTAACATTGGTACACTGAATAGTCTTGGTGCTACCAACCGTCAACCAGCGCGACTTACCATCGGTAGCCAACTCGGGATCGCCTTCAGCAGGACGAACCACCAACATGCAGGTACGAGAGGTAGAGAGCCCCTTAGTGGTGGTAGCCACAATCTTCACAACGTGGTCGCCAGCCACCACTGGCATGTCTATATTCAGACCCTCAGCCACCTGCTCATCATCGATGAACCAGGTAACGGTGGTGTACTTAACAGGCGTTACAATAACCTCATACGTGAAGTTGGTTGTACGTTCTATGTTCATCAGGGTAGCGGGCTCGCCGTTCTTACCCTCTGGGATATCGGTGTTCAGGATGCGTGGTGCATCGTCCTCGCCAGCTGTGAAGAAAGGCTCCTCAGTCGAAGAGCAGGCAGTAGTTGCTGCCAAGCCGCAACTTACAAAGAACAGTGCGATATATTTTGATATATTCTTGGTACTCATAATTCTTTTTACTTAAAATTGATTCTTTACTGACTTACTTCACATTGATGTCTGACACATCCCACCAGAGACGCTTGTGCCAGTCGTCGCTACCACCTAAGCGATCTATAGCAGCCTTATAGTTGGCACTGTTGTACTGGTTCTCCAAAATAGGATAGCGCAAGCGTGTAGGTGTCTGCAGATTATTGTCATCATAGGTAAAATCGCTCTCAAACTTAGCCAGCTTCGTACGATCCTGCAGTACTGGATAATCAGAACGACGCAGGTTAGCCCAAGCCTCAGATGGATTCATCATGTGCAGAATCCAAGCCTGAGTATTGATGGCCTCCTTCGCATTGTTTTCGAGAACGCCAGCATTGATAAGACCATCAACAAATGTAGTGATCTCTGCATCCGAAATCTTATCGGCAGCCTGCAGATAGTGATCGTTCATCCACTTGATAGAGGCCTTGACACCAGCCATGAAATGCTCCTCAATCGAACCACTGACGTTCCATCCCTTGAGCTTAGCCTCAGCCAGCAGGAATTCCACCTCTGCATAATTGATGAGTGCACCTGGACGATCGGGCATCTCGAAATCGATGCTCAAGAAGGGACGCATCATACGTGCAGGGAAGTTACTGCCATCGAAGCCAGCTTCAGGGTAGAGACTAATCATGCGATCTAAAGTAGGAATCTCGGTAACAGCAGGTGCATTAACCCAGTTGTTCCACCAGGCAGCACCTGGGTCACAAGGATGTTCTACATCGCCAGCACGATTCAGATAATCAATTACTTCATCAGTGACGTCGATATTCCACTCACGGTCGGGTTTAATCTCACTACGCTTAGTGTTAATGTAATGACGACAAATGCGGTAAAGACGCGGGTCGTTGTTATCCTGTAAAATATTGAAGAATGTGGAGCTTACAAATGTAGGTGATGTAGGGTCCTGGCCGTAAAGGATCTCACCCAGTGCATTCACACGGAAGTCGAGATCGCGTGAGCCATCGTACAGGGTGAACTTACCATCGGTATAGATTACGTAGGCATCGTCGGCAGAACTGGCGATATAACCACCTGCTGCGTTAAGAGCCTTCTCGAACTCCTCCTGAGCCTTGGTAGGATTAACCTCACTGATACGCATGGCATAGCGCATACGCAGGGTATTGGCATATTTGCGCCAAGCAGCAGCATCGCCAGACATACTGGTCACATCGCCGCCAATATGGTCAGAACCTGTACCCAACTGGTCAACACACTCAGCCAGCTCTTTGAAGAAGAAATCATAAATCTCCTCCTGTTTATCGTACTTAGGATATGCGATACCTGAAATGAAACCAAGTCCAGCCTCAGAGCAAGGCAGATCGCCATAGATATCGGTCAGCATAGCCATCAGATAAACACGGTGAATGCGCAGGGCGGCATTGGTGTTGGGTTTATCCTCTGAATTGGCAATAGCATCAACGATATTCTTGATAGATACACCATACAACTGATCCCATACAAGGCGCATCTGATCGTCCTGAGCATGAACACTACCACCATAGTTTGACACGTTCCAACCACCAGCAAAGTGCTGGGTGAAACCTGTGATATAACTACGATAAGTATCCATCATGCCAAAGTCGCCATAGGTCTGCAACAGAGCTGTAGTCAGCTGGGCGCTTGGCTCTATCGACGAACCTTTCGAGTCGTCGGTATTCAGCTTTTCCATATAACTATCACTACAAGCAGCTGTTGACAAAAGGCCACAGCCTACAATACATGCAGCGAGCGTTTTCTTAAATAATCTTGTAATCATAATGACTTCCTCCAAATTAGAATTTGACGTTAACATTGAAACCGTAGCTGCGGCGTGAGGGCAGCGAACCATACTCCAGACCAAGACCAGAGGTGTTGTAACCAGAGTCAGGATCGATATTAGGAATATTCTTCCAGACAATAAATGGGTTACGAGCTACAAACGATACGCTGAGTCCCTTAACCGACTTGCCCAACCACTTCTCTGGGAAGGTATAGCCGAAGGTAATCTCACGGCACTTCACATACGAGTTGTCATAGATAAACATTGAAGGCGCATTGTCAGCAGCACTCTTCCAGTACGACTCGGGGTTAACGGCAATGTCGTTCTGACGATAGGTTCCATCACCATTATCGATAACGCCAGGCACAATCAGGCCTTCGCACAAACCAGCGTCACGCCAGTCTTCGATGGTCATGTTAGCAGCCTTGCGGTTCTCCTCAGAACGATACCACTCTTCACGTCCTGCCAAGGTCTCACTGGCTTTACCTGTAGCATAAGCCGAACGCATAGACATTGAGAAGAGATCGGCACCAACCTTCACGTCGAAGCCAGCCGACAGGCGGAAGTTCTTATAAGTAAAGGTAGAGTAGAAACCACCAGTCCAATCCCATGAAGCATTACCAAGAGTATGAGTTTTGTCATCAACATATGGCAGACCACTCTCAGGGTTGATAATCAGCTGACCGTCGGAAGTACGCTTAAAGTCCTTACCGATAATGCTACCGTAGTTCTTATTTACCTCAGCACCTACGCTGACACCACACCAAGTTGCCTTCTCGAGCTCGAAGTAGTCCATACCGTCAACCAGCGACTTCACCTTGTTTGTATTCTTAGAGAAGTTAACACCAGCATCCCATGCAAACTGGCCCAGCTGCAACACGCGACCGTTCAATGCAACCTCGATACCCTTATTCTGGATTTCACCCGCATTAACCAGACTGTAGTTATAACCAGAGGTTGATGAAGAAGCCAGAGCAATGATCTGATCCTTTGACAACTGGTTGTAATAAGTTACATCCAGACCAAGACGACCATGGAAGAACTTCATCTCCAGACCAAGTTCGAACGAATTAGTACGAGTTGGCTTCAGGTCCTTGTTAGGCTGAGTAGTGTTGTTGATCATACCAATCACGAAACCACCATAAGAGTACTTAGCTGTAGAGTAGTTAAGTGACAACTGATAGGGATCGGTATCACTACCCACCTGGGCCCATGAAGCACGGATCTTACCATAGTTTATCAGGTTCTTGTTCTTGATAAACTCAGAGAACACGATACTACCCGAGAACGATGGATATACATATATATTATGATCAATAGGCAGTGTTGACGACTTGTCGCCGCGAACAGTAGCCTCCAGATAGTATGTATGCTGATAACCAACACTGGCAGAACCGAATAAAGAGTTGATCTGCTTCTTATATGTATTCTGCTGAATACTCTGCTCAGCGTAGTTCATAATGGCAACAATATCCTTCATCTGCTGGTCCATACCAGTAAAGATGTCGGTCTTGTTGTCAACCTTGAAGATGTTACCACCCAAGGTAGCATTGATATCAAAGTTGCCGAATGAGTTATTATAGAGTGCCAACAACTCAGCATTCAGTGTACGATTGGTGTACTTCTGGTTCTGGAGCTGTCCTGCCATCTTACCAGGTGTTGTCATAGAAATAAAGTCCTCGAACGCCATAAAGTTCATATCGGTACCGATTGTACCCTGCAACTTCAGGTGATCGGAAATGTTCCAGATAGCCTTACCTGTCAGACGGAACACGTCCTTAGCGGTGGTATTCTCATTCTTGTAAAGATCCCAGTAAGGGTTCTTGTTGTACTGGTCGTTACCATTCCAGTTAGCATATTCGCCTTCAGATGTCTGATAGTTCTTCAGCCAAGCCTGATTATATGTACTTGCCAGTGTCATGAGGTTCTTACCAACATTGCTCTGCGAGTCGCCCAGAGCAGGACGGTTCTTCACATTCTCACGTGTATAGTTAGCAGTGAAGTCCAAATCAACAGGACCTGCCGATGTATTGACACGGAGGTTGAAGTTGTCACGGTTCATGTGCGTATTGGGCAGGATATCCTTGTTACGCATATCAGTAACAGAGAAACGAACGCCAGTCTTACCAGAGTTAACCGACAGAATGGCAGTATTCTGAGTGGTGAGACCTGTGCGGAAGAAATCACTGGTATTATTAGGATACATGAGGAACGGACGCTTCTCGTGATCGAAATATTCTACCAGGAAGTCATCGGCCTTGGCACCCCAGCTTGAGTTAGTACCTGTTGTGGCAGTGCGACTGTAAGCGCCACCGTAACCCATACCATAAACCTGCTGGATATTATCCCACTTAGCCAACTGCTTATCGATAGTGAGTGAACCGTTGTACTCAACGCTTATCTTATCCTTCTCAGCCTTCTTAGTGGTAATCAGAATAACACCATGTGAGGCACGGCTACCATAGAGAGCTGAGGCGGCAGGACCTTTGAGCACGGTCATGTTTTCAATATCATCAGGATTGATAGCCGAGATACCATCACCCAGATCGTATCCACCCTCAGTGCCTGCGCTGCCGAAGTTGGTATTGTCCAAGGGTACACCATCAATCACGTAAAGAGGCTGGTTGTTACCACTGATCTCGGTGTTACCACGCAACAGAACGCGTGTAGAACCCGAAGCGCCACCAGCTGTATTCTGAACGACAAGACCAGCAACCTTACCAGAGAGCGAGTTGATGACATTGGTTTCCTTAGCCTTGGTCAGCTCTTCGCCCTTAACCTCGGCAACACCATAACCCAGCGCTTTGCGCTCGCGCTTGATGCCAAGAGCTGTCACAACAACCTCGTTAAGCACAGTCTTGTCCTCTTCCATCACAATTCTCATGCCCGGCTGGGCTTTTACCTTCAGAGTAGTGTAACCCACGTAACTAACCTCCAAGAGGTCGCCGCGCTTACACTTCAGAGAGAAATGACCATCGATGTCGGTCACTGTCGCATTGTTTGTTCCAGCCACTTTGACGGTTGCTCCAATCATTGGGCCCTCGGCATCCACAACAGTACCAGTAATTACCTGGTCGTTGGGAGCAGCTGCCAGTTCTGCACGATTAGCCGTATCAGCCAGAGCCGAAACAGGCGACATCATCATGCTAGCACCAAGCAGACAAAGAAACATTCTTCTTTTGTTCATTTTGATTTTTGTTTTGAGTTAATATGATATTATTTCTTACCTTCCATGATACCTTTCAGTGTCCAATCGGCCTTAACCTTCATACCCTTATGACGGTCGAAAATACCGAAATGCTCTGCACCGCTACCAAAGCTATTATTATCCCAAACGAAAGTTGAGAAACCACGTTTACGAGCTTCACTCACAAAGAATCGGCAGTAATAGGTCATATTCTCGTGAATCAAGTCTGTCTGTCCACTCTTCTGACGATCGGTAACACCCCACTCGCCTACAACGATGCCAAGTCCCTTGTTACCCCATGTCTCAACCACACGGTCAAAAAAGTCGCTCATGGTCTTTTCATCATTTGGCGAAATCTCACCTTTTTCTTTATAGGATGTACCCCAGAAGTTATACTTGCACTCGCCTGCATAATCCCATGGCGTATAGTAATGGAACTCTACACTCATATAGTCTAGACCATTGCCTTCGGCATCGGTTGGAATGATAAAGTCGCCATTATTAATACCAAAATCGGGATTGCACACGTAAGTCTGCACAATGAGATGACGCTTGGCGTTATTACCACCGGTAGCACGCACCACATCGATGAACGTCTGGTTGTAGGAATTCTGCACAGCCAGGTTCTCGGCTTCGGGCTTCCCCCAATTATCCTTAATATGTACCTCGTTGGTACCAGCAAATGCCACACGATAATCGTACTTAGCAAACTCGCTGGCAATGTTCAACCACAGTAATGCCAGTTTCTGATTATTCTCTTCTTTATATTGGTTGGTAGGACGTCCCTCTAACCACTTCTCATGATGAGTATTGATAATAACCTTCAAATCGTTAGCCAGGCACCAGTCTACCACTTCCTTGACACGTGTCAACCAAGCCTTGTCGATACTCATGGCAGCAGCATTCGTAATGTGACACTGCCAACGAATGGGGATACGTACTGCATCAAATCCGGCTTCCTTTACAGCTTTGATGGTTTTCTTGGTGACAACGGGATTGCCCCATGACGTTTCGGCTTTGATACTGTTATCGGCCATACCAATAAACATCGACTCGGCATCTTGTCCAGAAGCAGAACATTCCAATTGGTTGCCCAGATTCCATCCAACAACGCCCTCATTCCATTCCTTGGCCGTAGGTTGAGCTCCAACGGCAACAGGAATCAGCATACCTGCAACAAACAGGCCACGCCATGCGTTCATACCTTTTCTCTTCATTCTATTGATTGTATTATGGTTTTAATCGGCAGCAAAGGTACTACTTATATAAATATGTGTGGTTTGACAACATACAGAAAAGGTTTGAATACTCGCAATTGTCAGTATTCAAACCTTTTCTGATAATGTAAGGTAGGCGCTTATTTACTGATATTTCGAAGGCGAAACCCCAAAATATTTCTTGAATACGGTACTGAAATACTTTGGATTTTCAAAGCCAGCCAGTCCTGACACCTCAGTAACACTACGCCCACTGCGCAGCAATGCAGCAGCACGTTCCAAGCGGATAATACGGATGAAGTCCTGCGGTGATTTACCTGTATACGACTTCAGTTTCACATAAAATAATGTACGGCTCATGGCCATCTCACGGCAAAGGCAATCGATAGAGAACGTCGAATCGCTCAGATTTTCCACAATCAAACGGGTAGCCTTATCAACAAACTCTCTACCGCTATCACTCCCTTCTGCCGCCGTCTCAGGTTGCTCTGCAGATTGTTCCGGCACAGAAGAAGTAGTAGTAGCCGAAGTAGGCATCTGATGCATCAGCTGCAGATAATCAATCGACAGGCGCATATATTTCTCCTGCAGGTGGTACACACTCCACGCGCCATAGAAAACCAACAACAGCAAAGCGATGTAGATACACCACATCCACCAGCTGTTCCACCATGGCTGTCCTATAACAATAGTGAGGTCCTGGGAATCAATAACGGCACCACAAGTACTACTGATACATTGTATGGTAAGCCTATGCTTACCTGGCTCCATGCTCACAAAACGAATGTACTGCTGATCAGTGGGCTGGCTCCACTCGCCATTGTCGATTCTGTAGCGATAGCTAATATCGTAATGGTAGCGCATATTCACACTCTCGAACAGGAGATCGAAAGTACGTTCATTATACGATAACTCTAATCGGTCTTTCCCATGCACCACAGCCAGATCAATGTGACTCAGATCATTTCCCTCATCCCTGTAATTAACACCAAGAATGATAAGGTTTGCTGTGTAATTGAGAGGTTGTACACTCTCAGGATGCACAATCACAGCACCTGTCGTAGTACCAAATATAATATCACCATCCGGCAGATTCTGTGCAGCCCCTCGAGAATACTCACGGTTCAAGCCATAGCAATAATTGACATTGACAACGTGAAGAGGATCATCAGCCTTGGCATAAGCAAGACCTTCGTCGGTAGCTATCCATATACGTCCATCCTTGCCCTTAACCAGACTCCTGACATAGTTTGAAGGCAACCCATTATCAACAGTCAACTGTCTACTTTGGCGTTTGGTCATATGGTACACATAGACGCCACCACCATCAGTAGCAATCCATAGCTCTGAACCCGAAGCCAGAAGATGCGCCACAAAGGGATTCACATCAGTTACGCCAGCGGGTGCATAATCCAGTTCTTTGACCTCATCGCTACCCGGCGTTACGAGTTTAAGACCAAAGGCTGTACCCACAGCTATCTGACCTGACGCCAACTGCGTAATGGCTTGCACGTCATGAATCGGATAATATTGGATATGACCATCACTCGATTTCCGGAAAAGATCACCATTCAGGCTACCCATCCATACGCCACCACTTTTATCATAATATACGGCATACACATGGTTATCCTCGAGCTCACTATTATCAACCGTGTAGATATGGCGCAACCGGCTCTGTTCATCTATCTCATAAATGCCCTTACCATAGGTTGACACAAAAACCGATCCATCGGGACACTTGAAGGCACTGGTGACAACCGTTCCCTGATAACTATGCTGCCACTGCCCAGTCATAGCATTATATATACTGATTCCATTATCAGTACCCAGCATAACCATATTTCCTGATAGCGGCATCACAGCATTTACATGATCGTTCGCCAATGACTGAAGATTGTTTACCGTATGACGGAAAATAGCTGTCGTACTGCCGATGGGGCGTGCAATATCGATTCCGCCAGAATAGGTACCTATCACAATGTTTTTCCATGAGTCGACAACCATGCTGTAAACACCATTGCCATGGAGCACACCGTGTTCTGTCTCATTGGCGTCAAACAGCAGGGAACAAGTACCACGACCATCGCGCGGCACCTGCCACACACCTTCGCCATCAGAACCAACAAGCATCGTATCATCATCGTACGGACAGATACTGCGAATAGGATTACCATGCGGTGTACTTCCTTTCAGACCAAAGAACTGGTCGGTTGCTATACTGCCATGATGTCCGAATGTCACAATATGCAGACCATTCTCATAGCCACCCAACCAGAGTTTACCTGAGAGTTCATCATAATAAGCGCTCTCGGTATTATAGGAGAGTAGCCGTTGGCCTTTTCCATTGTAGACGCCTTCGCGAGCACAAAACAGGAATCCACTCTTTACCCTGACAATCTGGTTAACATAGGCGCCTTTCACTATCTGCCTCAAGGAATTGTTAGTCCAAATATAGACACCATCGTGCAAAGCCAGATAAATAGAGGTTCCAGATACATAGATGTCGTTGAGAGCCACCTCGTAACCTAAATGCTTTGAAACCTGAGCTATCTGCTCAAACCTATCATAATCGGCATTGAACCTGAATAAAGAGCCTCGATTATCAAATGCGTAAACGCCTGTCGAGTCAGACTTAACATGTATAACCCTACCTCCCAAGTGATTGAAGGGAACACGATCATCAAGTCTGTAGATCCTGACCTTAGAACCATTGAATCTGCCGACACCTTTAAGCGATGACCACCAGATAGCTCCTGACGTTGACTGACAAACAGAGAAGATACGCTGATTATCAAGACCTTCTGCCTTTCCTAAATGCGAAAAAGTAAAATCAGCAGTATGCAACGCCATACTGGCAGTAGAATCTACCACCATCAAACACACCAAAAATACAATCTTCAGAAGGTATATTGGTAATCTGTCAAATGCGTCAACCTTTCTCAAATTCATTTGTTCAGGTAAATGCCATCATCTTTAATGATTATCAACCTCCTCTTATACAGATCGCCGATAGCTTTCTTATAGGCCTTCTTCGACACCTGGAAGCGATCATAGATTAGTTCTGCAGGTGATTTATCGCCCAAATTACAGAATCCATCGTTCTCGTAGAGGTAACGAAGTAATGTCTCAGCGAAATCAAGCGTCTGTTGACGACCTGTTTGCTGGAGTACAATATCGATCTTACCATCCTGGCGCACATGGTCAACGTATGCTTTAAGTTTCATGCCGCTATGCAATGGTTGGAAAATCTGATTCTCAAAAACCAAGCCTTGGAACTTATTATTCACAATAACCTTGAACCCCAGGTCGGTCTTCTGCCAAACAAGGATATCCACCTCAGCACCATGCTGCAGCGAAGGCAAATCGGTAACAACAGGTGTAGTGAGATATTTTTCAACCTTAGCAGTAGCCATCAGTCGATAGCTGTCCTCGTCAAGTTTAATATAGACAATATGTCGCTGACCTTGCTCCATACGTTTTTTCTGTTCACGGAAGGGACAGAAAATGTCCTTCATCAGCCCCCAGTTCAAAAAAGCGCCGAACTGGTTGACCCACGCCACCTCAAGACTCACGAATTCGCCAACCTTGGCATAGGGCTTCTCCGTAGTAGCCACAGGACGTTCTTCCTGATCGAGATAAATAAATACAGTAATCTCGTCACCAATCTTCATATCTTTTGTGACATAACGCTGAGGCAGAAGAATTTCGCCTTCTTCGCCGCCATCAAGATAAAGTCCGAAGTCAACCGACTTCACTATTTTCAAAGTGTTGTAGTCTCCGAGGGTAAGCATATTTGTCCGTCTTTTAAATGAATGGTACGATCGGTAATAGAAGCCAGTTGCTCATCGTGAGTCACAATGACGAAGGTCTGTCCGAACTGATTACGAAGGTCGAAGAACAACTGGTGGAGTTCCGCCTTGTTCTTAGTGTCGAGAGAGCCAGAAGGTTCATCAGCCAGAATCACAGCGGGATTATTGACTAAGGCACGTGCTACAGCCACACGCTGTTTCTCACCTCCAGAAAGTTCATTAGGCTTATGAGTGGCACGATCGGCCAACCCCATAAACTCGAGCAACTCCTTGGCACGCTGACGCGCTTTGCTCTGTGAAGTGCCTGCAATATAAGCAGGAATCATGATATTCTCTATAGCGGTAAACTCAGGCAACAGCTGGTGGAACTGAAATACAAAGCCCAGATGGCGGTTACGAAAATCAGACAGCTGTTTAGATGAGAGTTGAGTGGTTTCAATGCCGTCAACAATCACACGGCCGGTATCAGGCCGATCAAGGGTGCCTATAATCTGCAATAAGGTGGTCTTACCAGCGCCACTGGGCCCCACGATACTCACTACCTCACCCTTATCTATATGGAGGTCGATACCTTTCAGTACCTGTAATGAGCCAAAACTCTTGGTTATATTACTTATTTCTATCATTTTCTTGATGATTTCTTCTTATTTATTAGCAAAGCGTTTCTTTTCAATCCAACGCAAGATGGTATCATAGATACTCTTCTCCTCATGGTGCTGAGCCTCAGTGAAGCTCATACGCTCTTCCTTCGTATTACCATACTGGTCAGGGAAGATAATCATGAGATTCTTTCCTGAGAAATATTTCTGTAACTCGTCAGGCAGTCGCTCCAATGCCGTCTTATACGATATGGTACCCTTTCGGGCTGTAACAACCACAAACAGGTGGTCGTCAGCGATGTCGGCAGCCAACTGAGGCAGCTCATTCCAATGGGCCATATAAGTATATTCGGTACGCACGTTGGGGTGACGGTTATTGATATACTCACGGATGAGTGACAGCGACTCATGGCGACCATGAAACTGGATGCGACAATCCAACTGACCAGCCAGACGACTCAATCGTTCCAACCAACGCAGGAATCCAGGTTCGAACTCGGCACGCGACGGCACTGCCACACGAATACGGCGCAACGTGGTCATTGGCTGTACGAAACGTGTCAGGATAATCTGACGGTTCAAGCCATTATACAGACTCTGGATGAAATTACCCCAGAAACGTGGACTGATGTCAGTATGTATGTGCATACCCATGACAATCTCTGAGCAGGCAAACTCGCGAAAAGCATGCTTGATACCATTAGCGATGTTGGTAGCCAAACGCACCTGCGTCTGCACTCTCACCTCGCTGGCACTAGCTGTTTGCTGTAGTTTCTCCAGAAGTCTGAGTCCCTGCTCACGAGCAACATTACTTTTCTCATCATCATAAACCACATTGAGTGCAACCAGATCGCGGTTCAAACGCTGATTGCGCATGAACATCGATAGATACAACAGATGTGGCGCAATCTCTGGATACTTCACACAAAGCAGAATCTTCTCATCATCATCCTTAGGCATATCGCCCTGCAGATGAGCTTTTTCCTGAATGATAATCTTTTTCGCAGCATGCTCAGTCATCATGGTACTGATAATACATGTAAACAGAATCATCATGATAATACCATTCAGCATATCGTCACTCACTAAGTATTCACCAGGAGCCACCTCCAGTCTAATACCCACCATCACCATAGCGATGGCACCTGCCGCATGCGCAGAGGTCAATCCGAACATCATATGACCATCAGCTTTCGACAGACGGAACAGCAGACTGGAAACATAAGCAGCTACAGCCTTTCCAAAGGTACCAAAGAACACGATAAGCAACACTATCCATACCATCTGTACGCTGGAGAAGAGTGTGCCTAAATTAATCAACATGCCAACACCTATCAGGAAATAAGGGATGAATAGAGCGTTACCAATAAACTCAATACGGTTCATGAGTGGCGACACACGCGGTATATACCTATTCAATATAAGTCCCGAATAGAACGCGCCAAAAACGCCCTCGATGCCTATCAAGGAAGATAAGGCTGCACTCAAGAACATCACAGCCATGACAAAGGTGTACTGCATCACGGCATCGCTGTATCGACGGAGGAAATAACGTGTCAACTTGGGTATCAGTATCACACTGCCCACACAGAAGGCAGCAAACTTAATCACAAAAAGCACCCAGAACAGCCAGTTGCTATCCTTGGAGAATGAGCCCGAGATGGCAGCCAACATCACCAGTGCCAGGAACAAGGCAATCATCGAAGAGCCTACGCTAAGTGCCACGCTCTGGTGCTTATGTAGACCATAACGGCCTACTATCGGATAGGCTATCAGCGTGTTCGATGCCATGATACAGCCCAGCAGGAATGAAGCTGCCGATGAATAGCCGAGAATGGCAACCGACATGACATAGGTGAGTATCAGCGGCACCAGACAGGTGAGAAGGCCGAAAAGCAGGAACCGGCGCGAGTGTTTCTTCACGCCTTCCATATCCATCTCCAGTCCGGCCAGGAACATGATGTAGTAAAGTCCTACCCTGCCAAAGAGTTCAAAAGAGTTGTCACGTTCCAGGACATTAAACCCATATTGTCCGATGGCGATGCCCGCCAATACCATACCGATGATATGCGGAATACGCAGTTTACTCATCACGATAGGAGCAAACAGGATAATCATCAGCACCACAAAAAAGACTAAAGTCGGGTCTGTAATCGGCAAATATGATAATAATAATGTCATTTTGGCTACAAAGGTAGGCATTTTTTTGGTAAAATGAAAAAAAAAACATAATTTTGCGGCCAAATTGTAACCATTTAAAGGATTAAGCAAGATGAAAGTAGCAATTGTAGGTGCGAGTGGAGCCGTAGGACAAGAGTTTCTGCGCATCCTCGCTGAGAGAAATTTCCCAATGGACGAACTGGTACTGTTTGGCTCAGAGCGCAGTGCTGGAACGAAGTACAATTTTAAAGGTAAGGAGATTGAGGTCAAACTGCTTCAACACAACGACGACTTTAAGGATGTCGACATCGCCTTCACTTCAGCAGGTGCAGGCACATCGAAGGAGTTTGCCGAGACTATCACAAAGTATGGTGCAGTAATGATTGACAACTCGAGTGCATTCCGTATGGACGACGATGTACCCTTGGTAGTGCCCGAGTGCAACGCCGAGGATGCCCTGAACCGTCCTCGTGGTATCATTGCTAACCCAAACTGCACTACCATCATGATGGTAGTTGTTCTCCAGCCTCTGGAAAAGCTCTCTCATATAAAACGCATCCATGTTGCTTCATATCAGAGTGCTTCAGGTGCCGGTGCCGCAGCCATGGCAGAACTGCAACAGCAGTATAAGGAGATGGTAGAGGATGGTGAGGTAAAAACCGTAAAGAAGTTTGCCCACCAGTTGGCTTATAACGTTATCCCTCAGATTGACGTATTCCAGCCCAACGGCTACACCAAGGAGGAGATGAAGATGTTTAACGAGACACGTAAGATTATGCATACCGATGCCAAGTGCTCGGCCATGTGCGTACGTGTTAGCTCACTGCGCTCTCACTCAGAAAGTGTTTGGATTGAAACCGAGCGTCCCATCAGCGTAGAGGAGGCTCAGAAGGCTATCGCCGCTGCTCCTGGCTGTACACTGAAGGACGATCCCGCCACACTCACCTACCCCATGCCTTTGGAGACTGCAGGCAAGGACGATGTTTACGTAGGTCGTGTACGTAAGGATATCAGCGACGAAAACGGTCTGACCTTCTGGCTCAGTGGTGACCAGATTCGCAAGGGCGCTGCCCTGAACGCCGTTCAGATTGCTGAGTACTTAGTAAAAGTAGGTAATGTTAAGTAAGACAATATTCAGGGTAGCCATTTGGGCTGCCCTGATATTTTCATTAACCGCATGCGGTGCTGGTGACGACGATGGTCGCCGCTTGGGTGAAACGATTGTCGGTACTTGGCAACGAGGTTGGAACCAAGGCGACGTTGTAATTGAAGGTGATACCGATCTTAAGCCAGAAAACTTCTTGTACGATCTGTTCGTATTCCGTAGTGACGGCACATATAACGGCATGGTGCGTAAAGGCACTTTTTCATCCTACGACACCGATGGCGATATCATCTACGAAGGCGACTATCAATGCGACAATCATAATCTGAAACTACAATACACCGACGAAGGTGGCACGCATCGCACCATTCTTGCCCAGGTGATAACATTCAATGAAACAACAATGCAGATTCGTTACGAGGAAGAACAACATCACATCACCGTTACTTTCATCATCCGAAAACAAAGCAATGAAAGTACTGGCTATTCATCGTCTTCAACCACATCCGAGTAGTAGAAGTCCTGATAGTATTCTATTTCACCATAGGCAGAAAAATAGCCCAAACAGCCTCCTGTGAAGTTATCAACGGGATTGGTATTGGTGTTTGTCATCTGTTGCATGGAATACAAGTAGTCATAGGCACGCTGGTCTATGGCGCGAATTACCACTCGCAGTTTATCTCCATCCTGTAACACATCACTATCGTGATCACCATCCCGGAAAAAGGTAAACAACTGTTGAAGTTCCTTATTCGGATTTTTCTCATCCTTCATCACAGCCCAACGATAGCCTATCCCGTTACGATAGATATGCATAAAGTACCAGTTACTCTCATTGGGTAAATCTTGCAACCGCAGGTCACCAAACAGATAGCGTTCTGTCAACATCTTCTTCCAAACCAGTCTGAACGCATTCATCTTGGGAGTACGCTGCATGGTCGAGGTCGAAATATAGTGTTGTCCATCCACTTCCACATCCAATTGGTACTGAGTACCAACGATTCCCTTCAGTTTTGATCTATAGTAACCATCACGCGAAAATGGGATAATGGCCATCGTACCATCACTACCCGTCAACTTCACCACAGCGTTATTCACCTCGCTACTGATAGCGTTATTGCTCATGGCATTAGTCTTGCTTACACGAATTTCGGTACCTGAGGCGCTAAGATGTCCTTCTATCACAAGGCGCGATTCTGCTTCGTGATAATCAATCACTATCTCCTTCTCACAGGACAAGAAAACACCGCAGCATATGATGATAAATAGTAAACGACGCATATCTTAGAATTTGATATTAAACGAAACAGACGGCATGATACCGAACAACGAATACTGCTTAGCTTTGGTGCCTGCACCATACTCGCCATCCTCGAAATTAATCAAGAAGGGGTTATAGCGGTTATACAGATTGTAAATACCAAACACCAGCTGGTGGGTACGATTACGATAGTGCTTGCTCCACACTGCACTCACGTCAAGATGGTGTGAGGCAGGTGCCCGATAGCCATTGCGCTCGGTATAGTAGTAAACCCAGTTATCCTCAATCATATACTTACCACTGGGAGCCGTAAAAGCCTGTCCGCTGTTGAATACCCACGAAGCGCTGAACAACCAGCGTTTGTTAAGTCGGTACATAGCCACCACATTGATATCATGACGACGATCGTTATTTGCATCGTACCAACGTCCCTGATTGATACCATCAATTTTAGTTTTCGACCATGATAGTGTGTAGCCAATCCATCCCGTCAATTTGCCGTTATTCTTACGGGCACTGAATTCCAGACCATAACCTTTGCCCTTGCCAGCCAGCATCAGGCGCTCAATTTCTATCTCACTGGCAAATGATTTTCCATCACGATAATCCAATACATGATTAATCTGACGATAGTAACCTTCTATCGAAAAGTCAAAATCCTGATTGGGAGTCATCATAAAGAAACCACCACTCAACTGATCTGCCACCTCTGGTTCTACAATATTACTGCTCATGGCATAGCGATCGAACGGCGTCGATGTACTCTGATTGCGCAGGGCATGCACATTCTGCGAGGTACGGGTATATCCCAGTTTCACAGAGGTTATGGGTGAAAGGTGATAGTTCAGGGATAGGCGTGGCTCAAGTGTTGTGTGAGTCTTAACTATCTGGTTCTTACCATAGTTATAATACCAGCCTATGGTACCATCTTGTTCTATGTCGTAATACAGTGAACCGCCAAGTGACGAGAACATACTGAGTCTGAGGCCAGCCGAGACATCGAGTTTTTTTGTGATGGGGGCAGCTATATTTAGCCAGACAGCATTATCCCAGGCCCGACGCTGCTCTTTCTCATGCAACGACACTTGCTTCCATTCGGCCGATTTTACATTCAACAAAGCTGTCTGAAATCCCAAATCCAGTGCATATTTATCAAAATCCACATGAAAATCCTGTCGAAAACCTGCCTGACGGATATGACCGGAGAACCAGATGTTTACACCTATAAAATCTATACCATTATCTGTTTGATATCCACTATAATAAACAGTAGACTGTGCATAGGAATTCCCAGCAAAATGATGTAACCATTTTAAACTGGTCGACAAGTTCCTCCAACGGATATCTACCATATCCTCCAGAGCAGTACGGTCATTACCTGTAAAGAAACTAAGAAACAGTTGGTTTTTGTCGTTAATCGTCCAATCAGCCTTGGCATTAATATCATAGAAATACAAGGTATTATCTTTGAAATCAGGAGATAGTTTCAGAAACATATCCAAATACGAACGTCGTGCCGTCACTAAAAACGAGGCCTTATTCTTCACGATAGGACCTTCCAGCGTCCCCTTTGCCGATAACAGACCTATGCTGGCACCGCCATGCAATTCATTTTTGTTTCCTGTCTTCCCGATAATATCAAGCACAGCCGACGAGGCACCTCCATAGGACGCTGGTAACAGTCCCTTATAAAGCGTAGCTGATACCAAAGCATCACTATTAAAGGCAGAAAACAGACCAGCCAGATGTCCCACATTATAGACAGGAGCCATATCAACCAATATCTGGTTCTGAGCAGAAGTACCACCACGCACCTGAAAACTACTCGAAGCATCGCTTTCACTCTTCACGCCTGTCAGCAACTGCATGGATCGTATAATATCCTGTTCACCAAAAATCTGTGGTGAGGCGGTCAGATCTTTTAGTTGCACTTGTTCTGTGCCCGTTTGTATCTGGTTCAGGCGTTGACGTGCAGAATTAGATTTCACCACCACCTCCTCCAACTGTTCCTGTCGCAAGGTGTCTACAGGTTCAGTCGTGCATGAAATAAGCGCCGATAGTAGTAATGTTGATAAAAACATGATGCAAAAATAATAGTTTTTTTTGGAAACTCCAAAAAAATACCTATCTTTGCCCCCGATAATGACAAAAAACTCAAGATTATGAAAAAATTACTTGTTGCCGCAATGGCAATCGTAGCACTTTGTGCTTGTGGAAACGGAGAGAAACAATCTCTCAACTATCGTGGCCTGTCGATGGGTATGCCATTCAAAACATTCTGCGATTCTCTGACTGCCCGTGGTTTTGCAATTGACTCAGCCCATTCCGACTCCGACTTCACCAGAGTGTCGATGTATAATCCCAACCTTAACTATCGCCTGATGTTGGCTCAGAAGAACGACACACTGAAAGCACTTCAGGAGAACTACTACATCTCGACCAATGACAGTACCCGCAAGATGTGGCAACAGTTGCATGACGAATTCGAGAAACAGATTGGCGCCTGGCCTAACATGCTAAAAGACGGAAAGGATCACCGCATAGCAAAATTCGAGGATAAAGGCGGTTTCATCACCCTTACCCTCGAAAATACATATAAACCTACACTCAGTGTACTTTATCAGTTAAAATAGCATGATGGTATAGAGGTAAACAACTGCTGCTGGGATTGCCAGCAACGAGGAATCGAAACGATCCAACATACCACCATGTCCTGGCAGGATATTACCACTATCCTTGATGCCTAAGGTGCGTTTGAAGAGGCTCTCTACCAGATCGCCCCAGGTACCGAACACCACAACCGTCAGTCCAAGACCAGCCCACTCGATGGCTGTCAATCCCAACTGATTCAACTGATACTTATCAGTGAGATAACCTACCAGTACGGCAACGGCCATCACCAAGATACCACCGCCGATACTGCCTTCCCAACTCTTTCCCGGCGAAATGCGGGGGAAGAGTTTATGTTTGCCTAATAGCGAACCACACAGATACGCTCCTGTATCATTCAACCACAGAAACACGAACACCGATAACGGCAGTATAGCATCATAAGCCACAAAACCCTGCAGGGTAGAATGGAATGCCAATGTATTGAGCAAGGAGAATGGCAAAGCAATATAGAGCTGTGCCATCATCGTATAGGCCCAGTTGTGAATAGGATCCTCGTTCTTTAGATACAACTCAGCCACCATCAGATAGATGATTGATACGAGATACGGAATAAATACTGCCGACGGCGTGAGTTCGCTGGTAAAACCCGCCATAGCAAAAAAGAAATACACGCCTGCTACAGTTGAGATCAAGCGGTTCACCATAACCTTCTCGCGATCATTCACCAGTCCAGTAAACTCCCAAATTGTCAGACCTGTAATCAGCGCGAATAGTAGTACCATAGCCTGAGGCCGCAGGAAACTGCACACCAGCACCGCAACGAACAGCACTCCAGTGATGGTTCTTACAACAAAATTACGCATCCTTATCCTCCTTTTCTTCGGTTTTGTTCTCTAATGCTTTCTGCTCAGCAGCCTTAGCTTCCGCCTCCAGCTCCTTAGCTCGCTCTTCGGCCATACGCTCAGCATCAGCCTTCATCTGAGCCTCAAGCAGTTCCTCAGCACGACTTGTCCATGGGCGCTTGCCAAATATCTTCTCAACATCTTCAGCAAAAATTACCTCACGGTCAATCAGCAACTGTGCTAACTGGGCGTGGCCCTCCTTATGCTCAGTCAATATCTGCTTAGCACGCGTGTACTGCTCATTAATCATACGCAGCACCTCATCGTCCATAATCTTAGCGGTTGTCTCCGAATAAGGTTTCTGGAACTGGTACTCAGCATTATTATAGTAGCAAACATTGGGCAACTTGTCACTCATACCGGCATAAGCAATCATGCCATAAGCCTGTTTGGTGGTACGCTCCAGATCGTTCATGGCACCTGTAGAGATATGTCCCACAAACAGTTCTTCGGCTGCACGACCACCTAACAGCGAGCACATCTCATCAAGCATAGCCTCCTTAGTCTGCAGCACACGTTCCTCTGGCAGATACCAAGCAGCACCTAAGGCCTGTCCACGTGGTACGATAGATACCTTCACCAATGGGTTGGCAAATTCGGTAAACCAAGAGATTGTGGCATGACCTGCCTCATGGATAGCAATCGATCGTTTCTCGGCCTGCGTCATTACTTTCGTTTTCTTCTCCAGTCCACCAATAATACGGTCAACGGCATCCAGGAAGTCCTGCTTCGTTACCGTCTGACTATTGTGACGGGCAGCAATCAGAGCCGCCTCATTACATACGTTAGCGATATCAGCACCCGAGAAGCCAGGAGTCTGACGAGCCAGGAAGTCGATATCCACACTCTCATCAATCTTCACGGGTTTCAGATGCACCTTGAATACTTCCTTACGCTCGTTCAGGTCGGGCAGGTCCACATGAATCTGACGGTCAAAACGACCAGCACGCAGCAAAGCCGAGTCGAGCATGTCAGCACGGTTGGTAGCAGCCAATATAATCACACCGCTGTTGGTACCAAAACCATCCATCTCAGTCAGCAGAGCATTCAATGTATTCTCGCGCTCATCATTGCCACCCATGGATGGGTTTTTAGAACGGGCACGACCTACGGCGTCAATCTCATCAATAAAAATGATACATGGACTCTTCTGCTTGGCCTGCTGGAAAAGGTCACGCACACGTGATGCACCTACACCCACAAACATCTCAACGAAGTCCGAACCACTCATCGAGAAGAAGGGAACACCAGCCTCACCGGCAACCGCCTTAGCCAACAGGGTCTTACCGGTTCCTGGAGGACCTACCAGCAGAGCTCCCTTGGGTATCTTACCACCCAAGTCGGTATATTTCTGAGGATTCTTCAAGAAATCAACAATCTCCTGTATCTCCTGCTTAGCGCCAGCCTGTCCGGCTACATCTTTAAACGTAATGCCCAACTCGCCACCCTTTTCATACATTTTGGCTTTGCTCTTGCCAACGTTAAAGATGCCGCCTCCAACACCGCCGCCTCCGCCGCCCATGCGGCGCATCAGGAATATCCACACAACCACGATAAACAGGATGGACAGCAGATTCGGGAAGATAAGCGAGAAGAAGTCGTTATCGTGTTTATTGTCAAAAGCCAAGTCGCCACTAAACACCTTGTCCTCCTTGGCCTTAGCAATAAACTGCTCCACTTGGTCAACACTACCGAATTCAACTTCCAGATAGGGATCCACCCCAGTCTGCTTGGTACTCTGTTTAAACACATCGCGAATGTGCTCAGGCTTCACATACATACGCAAAATGCTTTGTGGTTTATTCACCACAATCTTCTTGGCATAGCCACGTTCTACCATCATCTTGAATTCGCTGTATGTGGCCGTTTTGGCTACGCTACTGTTTTCTGCACCACCATTAGTAAAGTAAAGCAGTGCCAAGGCCGCAATTGCAATGAGGTATATCCAGCTCATATTGAACTTGGGCATATTCATCTTTGGGCCACGATCCTTATTGGGTTTCTGATTATTATCCATATACCTTATTATATATAGTTAGTCAAGATCAGGGATTCTAGTCAGCGGGGCATCCTCCCACAAATGCTCCAGATCATAATAGTCACGCACATCAGGCAAGAATATATGTACCAATACGTCCGTATAGTCCATAGCAACCCACTGAGCATTCTCTAATCCTACCACATGAGCAGGTTTCTCACCCAATTTCTCACGTACCATATCGCCTATCGATTCAGCGATGGCCTCTACCTGTGTTGGCGAATTACCAGTGCAGATAACGAAGTACTGGCAGATAGTTCCCTCTATTTTTGTCAGGTCGGCTACAACAATGTTGCAACCTTTTTTTTCCTGAATTGATTCTTTAATTGTTTCTACAAGTTGTATCATTAATAAAATATCTGTTATTTTGTTCGCAAAGGTAGTGCAAATTGGGCAAAAAACAAAGAAAAAGTGAAAAATTTGCGGTTTTTTATAATTTTTCCCCAAAAAATTTTGGTAGTTCAAGAAAAAGTAGTACCTTTGCACCCGCAAAACAGAGCAAGAGAGTTCTCAAGCAAAAACATTTTGGGGTATGGTGTAATGGTAACACTGCAGATTCTGGTCCTGCCTTTCCTGGTTCGAGTCCGGGTACCCCAACTAAAAAACGCTAAGCATTAAGCTTAGCGTTTTTTGTTAATACTCTATTTTATCCGTTTTCGAAGTCCATAGACGGAAAGTGTGCAGGGCCTCATCACGCAAGAGAGGTGTGATGGGAACAGTACGTTTATCCATCGGACGCTCCAGTTCTTCGTAGATGAAGTCGTCGGCGAACTGGATATCACGGGCATCCTTACGGGTATTACCATAGAAGATGCGACCGATACGAGCCCAGTAGATTGCGCCCAAACACATGGGGCATGGCTCGCACGAGGTATAGATGGTACATCCCGACAAGTCGAACGTACGAAGTTTACGACAAGCCTCACGGATGGTATTCACCTCTGCGTGAGCCGTAGGATCATTATCAATGGTGACACTGTTGCTACTACCGGCTACAATCTCGCCATCCCGCACGATGACGGCACCAAAGGGACCACCGCCTCGCTCAACACTTTCGTTGGCGAGGCGGATGGCTTCTCTCATAAACTTTTTATCTTGTTCTGTTATCATCCGCACTATTGTTTATTTTCCGCATCAATAGCCTTGATTTTCTCACGAATCAGGTTCATATCATCTTTCAACTTCTGGACCTTGCGGTTCATCTCGTCAATAAGACTGTTACCCTTCTTTGAGCTGGCATTCAGGAAGCCAAGGTTATTTTCATAGGTTTGAATCTCCGACTTCAGGTTCTCATACTGGCGGAACAGACGTGTGCGCTCATTATCGAGGGCATTCTCACCACGTTCAGCCACCTGCTTCAGATTCTGCTTAAAGTTGCTCAGTTTTCGCTTAGCCACACTGATGTTCAGATCCTTATAGAGCTTATCAAGCACAGCATGGAACTCCTTATAGAGCTTATCCTTTTCTTTATAAGGTACGTGACCAACGGCGTTGTATTCCTCAACAAGTTTCTGTACTTTCTCAGCAACGTCCTCACCAGCCTCAGCAGCAAGTGCCTTCAACTGCTCTATGATGCTCTGCTTCTTCTCCAAGTTCTCGCGCTCCTCGCCGCGCTGACCAGCACCTGCGGCATTACGTGCTTCGAAGAAAGTATTGCAGACTCCCAGAAACTCCTCCCACAGCTGGTCACCCAACTTCTTGGGCACCATACCAATGGTTTTCCACTCTTTCTGCAGGGCAATAAACTTATCGCTGGTAGATTTCCAGTCAGTAGAATCCTGCAGCGACTTTGCTTTCTCGATCAGTGCACGTTTCTTATCGGCATTCTCCTTGAAAGTATCCTTCAGTCCTTTGAAATAAGCAGCCTTACGACCGAAGAAATCATCGCAAGCAGCACGGAAACGCTCAAAGATCTTGACATTCATCTTCTGAGGAGCAAAACCAATGGTCTTCCACTCTGTCTGGATATCAATAATCTGCTTCGTATGCTTTTCCCAGTCACCGCTACCCTTGTTTTCCTCTGCTGCAATGGCCTCAACCTTCTCGCAGAGCACAGTCTTACGGGCCAGATTGTCTTCTTCCTTGGCACGAACACTCTCAAAATGCTGCTGATGGCGCTTATTGATGACACTTGAAGCTGCCTTGAAACGATTCCAGATCTCCTCACGCTGCTCTTTGGCAACAGGACCAATCTCACGATATTCCTGATGCAACTTCTGCAACTGATGGAATGCACTGATTACATCTTCCTCGTCAGCCAGTTTCTCGGCGGCCTCACAGAGAGCGGTCTTCAGTCCAAGATTCTTCTTAAAATCATATTCACGAGCTTCGCTGTTCAAACGAAGCATATCATAGAACTGTTCTACGTAAAGCTGATAATTGCGCCACAGTTCGTTGGCCTTATCAGCAGGTACATTCTTTATTTCGCGCCACTGATCCTGTAGCGTTTTGAACTCCTTGTAGTTCTTGTTAGCCTCATCGGGAGTAGTCACCATAGCCTTGATGCGATCGATGATAGCCAACTTCTTGGCGAGATTATCCTGCTTCTCTGCCTCCAGCTCCTTAAACACCTTTGCGCGACGCTCCTTGATGATGCCCATCTCAGCCTTGAACGACTCTTCATCAGGATCAGGCGTGTACTGATACTGCTCAGGATCGCCACCTGCATCGAGATACTCCTTCAACTTGGCTTCACGCTCAGCTACATGCAGCTTATAGAACGAAGTCTTCAGATATTCCACTTCATCCTTTTGTGGTGTTTCCTCACCATGAGCAATGTCCTGCAGACGATGCAATACATCAGCCTTTGTCTCATAGACGGGACGCACAGGCTCTTCGGCAACAGATTCAGAGCTTTCGATTGTTTCTACTTGAGAGGTAACCTCCTCGTTAACTACTTCTTCGTTTTTACCCAGTTCGAGGGCATTCTCTTGAGAGTCCATCATTTAATACTTTTTAGTTACTGAATAAATGATGCTTAGCATCATCACACATTTGGTGCCAAAATTAAGCATTATTATTTAAATAACCTAATTTTTTGGCGTTTTTTTGCTGTTTTAGGGCTTAAACCAGTCGTTTATGCCTGAAAACGCCCCATGCAACGGCCGAAACGGCCACTGAAATGATGACTGCCAAGATAAATCCCCAAGGCTTCGACTCCATGCCATTTACAAGGTTCATGCCAAACATGGAGGTGACAAGCGTAGGAATCATCATAAGGATAGTAACCGTGGTAAGCGTACGCATCACTGTATTCATATTGTTATTGATGATACTCTGATAGGTATCCATGGTCGACTCAAGAATGTTTGAGTAGATCATCGTGGTTTCGCGCGCCTGTGTCATCTCAATGTTTACGTCCTCTATCAAATCAGCATCGAGTTCGTCGATCTGTAACTTGAACTTCAGTTTCGACAACAAAGTCTCGTTACCACGGATGGAGGTTTGGAAATACGTCAGCGAATCCTGGAGACGGCTCAGTCCAATCAGACTTTCGTTGTTCACCTCCTTGTCGAGGTTACGCTTTGCCTTGTCGACCAGCATAGAGATTTGCTTAAGTCGCTTCAGATACCATACGGCACTCGACAGGAACAGACGGAATATCATATCTACATGGTCAGTGAAGCCCTCACCACGCTTCTGCTGGAAGCTCACAAAATCAATCATCACATTGGTTTCGTAGAAACACACGGTGATGGTAACATCGCGTTTGTGAATGATTCCAAGGGGCACAGTGGTATATGGTGTCCTTGAGCGAACCTCCTTCACATAAGGAATACGGAGGATGATAAGCATCCAGCCATCATCGTATTCGTAACGGGCACGCTCATCGGTATCGCTGATATCCGACATGAAGTAGTCGGGGATATTAAATTTCTCTTCTAGTTCGCGCTGGTCATCTTCGGTGGGACATGTCACCTGTATCCAGCAATTGGGCTGCCACTCCTGGAGCTGGCTCAGCCCGCCTTGGGTATTCCAGAATGTCTTCATCTTGCTAATCCTTAAAGAGTTTAGCGGCAAGAGGATTAGCGGTCTTGCCTGCCATCCTCCAGCCTAACAGTTGTTACTATTCGCCGGGTAATCGTCCATAATTTGTATATATTTGATTTATCGGTTGCAAAGTTAATTAAAAAACACGGACCTGCCAAGCAAAATCCGTGTTTTTTAATTATTTTTTATTTCTCAGGAATCACTTCGAGGGTGCGCTTCAGGAGTGTCCAGAAAGGCTCAACGGTAGCAATGAGTGCACGCTCTGTTGTAGTATGAGGTGATTTCATTGTAGGACCGAAGCTAACCACATCCAGGTGTGGATACTTTCCAAGGATGATTGAACACTCCAGTCCGGCATGATCCACCTGGATGATACCCTCCTGACCGAACAGAGCCTTATACTCCTTACAGAGCAGATTCAGGATCTCACTCTCCGGGTTGGGATCCCAGCCGCCATAGCTGCCAGCAGTCTCCACCTTCATGCCAGCCATATTGAAGCAGCTCTCCAGTGTCTTCACGATGTAATCCTTCATATCCTCGCGACTTGAACGAGCCAGAATCTTCAGCGAAGCCTTACCCTCGCCGATGTTGATGATAGCAAGGTTCGACGATGTTTCAACGACTGTAGGATAGCTTGGAATCATACGAATGACACCGTCGTGACAGCCATAGATTGCATTAATCAGATTGTCCTGAATCTCAACGGGTACCTCCATCTTCGGTGTTTCCACCTCCTCGCAGAGTACCTCGATGCCACTCTCAATACCTTTGTATTCATCCTGGAAATCGTCCTGCCAGTCAGCGGCAAGTTCCTTCAGTGCTGCAACGTTCTCTTTAGGCAAGGTGAGTACAGCCTCAGCCTTGAAAGGAATGGCATTACGCATGTTTCCACCCTGCCAACCAGCCAGACGAGCCTCGCACTCCTCGATGGCCTCGCGAACCAGGCGAACCAACAGTTTGTTGGCATTGCCACGTCCCTCATGAATCTCCAGTCCAGAGTGTCCACCGCGCAGTCCTTTCACCGTTACCTTGACAGCCGCATCATCAGCATCGGTCTCCACTTCTTTATAATCGAGTGTAGCAGTTACGTCGATACCACCGGCACTACCAATCACAAATTTACCCCAACATTCTGAGTCGAGGTTCAGCAGAATATCACCGTTCAACTCACCAGCGGGCAAAGCATTGGCACCAAACATACCCGTTTCCTCGTCGGCCGTAATCAGAGCTTCAATCGGTCCATGTTTCAGAGTTTTATCCTCCATCACGGCCATGATGGCAGCTACACCAAGACCATTATCAGCACCTAAGGTAGTACCCTTAGCTTTCACCCACTCGCCATCAATCCATGGCTGGATGGGGTCGGTCTCAAAATTATGGGTACTCTCGGGTGTTTTCTGAGGCACCATATCCATGTGGGCCTGCAGGATGACACCTTTCTTATGCTCCATGCCAGGAGTAGCGGGTTTACGCATCACAATATTGTCGGCAGGGTCCTTAAAGGCCTCTACCCCCGCCTGCTTAGCGAAATCAAGCAGGAACTGCTGTACTTTCTCCAGATGTCCAGAAGGACGGGGAACCTGAGTCAGTGCATAGAAATTCTTCCAGATGCACGTTGGGTTGAGATTTTTAATTTCACTCATAGTTATATCTTTTTAGGGTTTAAACGTTTTGTAAACAACAAGGCAGCCCAAGCGTAAATGCCCAAGACGATGACCAGCATGGTCTGGACGGTATGTACAATCAGGACGAACCACAAGGCCTGTTCGTCAGCTACACCATAAAGGATAAGCATGGTCTTGATGGCGAAATGCCAAGGTCCCGCCCCATTAGGGGTAGGCACGATTACAGCGAAATTAGCCACCACAAAGGATACCAGAGCACACCCCAGTCCTAAGTTCTCAGTAAAGTCGAAACAGAAGAACGTGAGATAATAGTGCAGGAAGTACATCACCCAGATGCCGATAGAAAAAAACAGATAGAGTGGCAGGTTCTTCACCCTTTTCAAGGAGAGTACACCCTCCCAGATACCACCTAACGTCATTTTCACCTTATTATATATAGAGAAATTCTTCAGCAGCAGATGTAGCAATATCAGCACAGCCACACCACAAATAGCCGTTACCAGCCAACCTGTCAGTGAGAAACCATTCAGGATACGATCCATCGAAGTACCTGTTTTACGGAAGAACGTACCAAACACGCTCATCTCAAGCAATAGGATGATACCTGAATAGAGCATTACAATCAGTGTATCGACAGCGCGCTCGGTGACCACAGTGCCTAAGGCTTTCGAGAACGAAACGCCATCATAACGCTTTAATATCGCACAACGCGAGAACTCTCCGATGCGCGGAATCACCAGACTGGCAGCATACGATATGAATACCGCATAGATACAAGTGGTATGGCGCGCCTTGACCTTCTGCCCATCAGCAGCCTTTTCTGTGGTACTGGGACTCAAGTCATCGATAGGATCCAAGGTCTGTTTCCAACGCCAGCCTCGGAACATCTGGGCCAGGATACCAAAGGGAAACGAAAGAAGCATCCACGTCCAATTCATCTCCTCTGTCAGCACACGGCTAATCGATGAAAAATCCTCGCCCCGATACATCCACCACAGGATAGCGCCACCCAATACAAAAGGCAGCACCACCTTAGCTATGCTACTGATGATGTTTTTTAATTCCATGACTGCAAAAGTACAAATTAAAATTGATACGTGTCAACGAAACCCCATTTTTTTGGTCTTTTTCCCATAAAAACTTGGCTGTGTGCGCAAACAGCCGTACCTTTGCAGCGGTTTTAAGGATAACATATAAAGAATTAGAGAAAGGAAATTAATTATGGTAACATTAGAGACAAGTTTTTTACTGATGACCATGGCTGCCTTTGCATTAGCAGTATCACTGGTAGTAACCGTTGCTGTTAACATCGACAACAATAAGTAATCAAACACACGTAAAAGGTAGTCGCAGATTTAATCAATCTGCGATTTTTTTGTGTCAGATTTAGAAAAATCACGATTTATTTTGTTTTTCTCTCGTTTATTCGTATCTTTGTCGCCATGAAGCAAGTAAGACCCAAGAAAAACCTCGGTCAGCATTTCCTGACCGACTTGAATATCGCCAAGCGCATTGCCGACACCGTTGATGCCTGTCCCGACATCCCTGTTCTCGAAGTCGGCCCTGGCATGGGTGTGATGACGCAGTATCTGGTTGAAAAGCCTCGTCCCTTCAAGGTGGTCGAGATTGACCGTGAGAGTGTTGCCTATCTACAGGAACATTTCCCACGCCTCAACGACAACATCATTGGTGGCGACTTTCTACGCATGGACCTGCACGAGGTGTTCGACGGGCAGCAGTTTGTGCTCACCGGCAACTACCCTTACGACATTTCTTCACAGATATTCTTCAAGATGCTCGACAACAAGGACCTCATACCCTGCTGTACAGGTATGATTCAGCACGAGGTAGCTGTCCGTATGGCATCGCAACCCGGCAACAAGCAGTACGGCATTCTGTCGGTACTCATTCAGGCATGGTATAACGTAGAATACCTGTTCACCGTAGAGCCAGGCGTGTTCAATCCACCGCCCAAGGTACAAAGTGCCGTGATCCGCATGACGCGTAACGAGGTGACCGACCTGGGGTGCGACGAGCAGTTATTCCGTCGCGTGGTCAAAGCCACCTTCAACCAGCGTCGTAAGATGCTACGCGTATCACTACGCCAGATTTTCGACGCCAACCACCCAGCCCCTGCAGGTTTCTTCGACGACGAGATGATGACGCGCCGCCCTGAGCAGCTCTCCATCCCCGAGTTTATCGAACTCACTAACAAGGTTGCCACTGCTATTACACAGTAGCAACCTTGTATCTTAATAACGTTTCAATTAGCGTATAGATGCACAAAGGATTAGAACCTATAGCGCAAACCGGCACAGAGTATGCCTTTCTCGCCCGCACCAGCCTCAACAAATCCGCGGACATTGCCGCCAAACTCGATACCCAGGGCTGTAGCCTGAAACATGAATGTGGTGAGTGTCTCATCCTTGGCATTCGGATCTTGAGCCTTAGCTTCGCCCTCGACAGAGACTGAAGCAAACATCACACCGGCAGAGAGAGCCGAATACATGCCAAACGCCTTTTTACGCAACCAGTTGAACTTTACCGAAGGCATCACTGTGATGAACGTCTCATTCAAATCCTTCGTTTTGGTTTCATTGTCCACAGCATCACAACCTGCAAATACTGCCACACCACCTACAGCCACAACCGGCGAGATATGGTAATAGTACTCGACACCGACAGGACCCCACCATGAACTCTGGTCGCCAGCAGCGGCAGCGAACCCACTTGTAACGTACGAGACAACATTTGAGGCCGACTCAATACCGTGAAACACACCGATTTCATTTTTCTTGTCCTGAGCATCAGCGCTCATCGTAGCCATCATGACAGCTACCACCATTAAAAAGAACTTTTTCATGACTGTATCTGTTTAATAAACATATTTTTCTTCATAGACCATTGCGAATATGACAGTTCGCCATGCTAAGTACTCATATCGTGCACTAACATTCCCACAACAATAACAAACAACACTATTGCTATGGCTAACAGCATTATCAGAACTATTTCCATACTCTCAACATTTATTGTATCACTTGTTATACCTTCTATTACTACGGGGTTCGTCGAGTGTCATCAACTGTATAGCCATGACAAGTACCACTAAGGTGAAGAACACCAATATCATCAGAGTTGTTTCCATATCTTAGAAATATATTATTACTAACAGAGTTTTTTTCATCGTTTATATTGTTTATAAGTTATTACCATTGTGGTTCATATCGAGGACCCACAATCTTACAATCATTGCTAACACCACAATGGCAAAGCCCATCAGAATCAACAGATTTGTTTCCATATGCAATTACGAGTTTCACATTTCCGGGTGCAAAGATAAAACAAAAAGTCTGTGCCCACAAGAGCACAGACAAATGGTCGGACGCTTTCAGACAAATCGTCGGATAAAACGACGAATTATCGGACCAAACGACATGACGTCGGATGGTTCTACGGGTTGTAATTCGTTTGTTTATAGGTTGTTGGCGTCATGCCATACTTAGCGCGGAAGTTGCGGGTGAAGGTGTCGGCACTGGTAAATCCGCTGGCCTGACTCACTTGTTCAACGTTCAGTTCGGGCTGACTGTTCATCAAACTTACAGCATAATCAAGACGCAGTTCACGGACGTATGCCGGCAACGACACACTATCGCTCCCCTGCGAGAAGGCAGCTCCGATACGTTCCTTCGACAACCCGGTACGATCGATGAGCGACTGGCGTCCGAACTCTGGCTGCAGGAACAGCTTTTCATTCTCAATCAGATCGCGCAGACACAGAAACAGTTGTTCATCGGTAAGTGTGGTAAAATCAGAGATGCAGAGTCCCGCTCCAATAGTGGTTGTATCAGCCTGTTCTGCCGGATCAGCAATTCGACTGTTTTGAGCAGGAGGATCAGACACCTCAGCTTCCTGCTCCTTCCTCTCCTGCTGAGCCTGTTTCAAAGCCCTGTACTTCTCCTTATACTCTACTGCCTCAGTAATCTGACGGGCCAGAATACGGTTGCGACGCTTGGTGATGCGCCACTGCAGAAAGGCATAAAGCCCTAAGGCCAGAATAAGCAACGACGCAGTAGTGACAGCCATACTGATAGTTGTGACGAAACGGTTCTGGGCACGCTGCTCTGCTATCTGGCGCTCCTTTCCCTGGGTGTCATAGATGGTAGCGAGCTCAGCCGATTCACTACGCTTCTGATGTACGAGGGCAGAATCGTAAACCTCGGATATCTGCATAGCCACTCGGAGGGCAGAGTCACGACGTCCGGCGTGGTAGTTAGCACGTAACTTGGGCAAGAGGTTATTACCGATAGTTTCCAGATCGTACTCATAGCCCCAATCCCTGATAAACTGATCTAAATGCATATAGTTATCAGCTGCCTCGGAATAGCGACGGGCTGCCACCAGATAATCGCAACCATTAATGCGACCTTCGATACTCTGTCCGAAGTCGGTACTAGAATAGGCGGCATAATTGTGGTAGGCATCGGCTATCTGACCACGCATCTGGCACACCTCTGCACGATGGAGTAATACCAAGGCACGCAGCGTCTTCACCTCTTTTTCAATCGGCTTAGGCTGCTTCTCATAGAGAGTAACCAGCGAGTCCATACGGTCGACCCACACACCAGCCTCATCAAGTTTATGATGGAGATGTGTAACAGCAATATTCTCAAGGGTTTGTATGCTGGCAGCTATTCCACGGTTCGTTGAGTCGTTAGGCGTTTGCAATACCCACTTGTACGCCTCGGCATAGCTTTTAGCAGCCTCATCATGACGCTCAAGCATCATCTGCGTGTCGCCAAGACTCAGGTAGAGTGTCTGTAATTCGGATGGACGATTAGAACCGTCCACACTCTTCAACTTGTCGATAAGGCGGAGAGCTGTACGCATGGCGTTGTCGTAATCGCGATCGGTAGTCAGCATGATGACGAGGTTAGTTCCGGCGTGGATATACTCCCAGAAGTCCTCGGCAGGAGGATTCTCGATCGCAACGACGCGACGGAAACACTCGATGCACTTATCCATCTGTCCCATCTGGAAATAGGCTACGCCACGATAGCCTTCGGCGCGTATCGGCGAGAGTTCACCAATAGCTGCCAGACTATCTGTAACAGCAAGGAAATGCTTAAAGTCGCCGGAAAACCTGGCAGCCAGTGCAATACTATCGCCATGTGTGCGAATCATCTTTTCTGGAATGCGGCCCTGTTTCTCACTGCGCTTACTGCCACAAGCTGCGAGCATAGTAAGAAGAGTAACTACACCTATTATATATATATACTTAATATTTCTCATCATCTATAGTTTTACGGGTGCAAAGGTACACAATATTTTAAAAACCTTAAAATAAATCCAAGTTTTATTGCACTTTTTACCCATGTTTTCTTGACGTAGACGACAAAAATGCCTACGAATCGTCCGACAACCTGTCGTTTTATCCGACCGATTGTCTGCTTTATCCGACGATTTGTCTGAAACCGCCCGACCATTTGTCTAAGCTCTTGTGGGAACGGATTTTTTGCTATACCTTTGCACTCGGAAAGTTGAAACGTCCTTTCTTTATCAATAAAATATAACCTAATAATCAATTATCCTTTTGACAATGTCGCAGTTGTTATATGGAACGAAAAAACGCCAACTGCAGACGCGAGCCCCAGACCAACGTCAGACGCCATTTGCTGACAAAGGCCTGGGGCTAATCGTTACATTAAATATAGAACTCCGATGGATCAACAAGACCAGCACGGATGGCATACTTAATAACCTCGTGAGCCGTATTAACCCCTAACTTTCGGAAGATATTCTTACGATGGGTGGTAATGGTATGGATGCTTGAGAATCGTTCCTCGGCAATCTCTTTGGTTGTTTTACCCTGGGCGATGGCTTTTACAATCTCGGATTCGGTTGCTGTCAGAATATCGGGTTTCTCTTCTTCATTCTGCTGAGTGATGATAACTTCGAGTGCGCGCTGACTGATAAAACGCTCATGACGACTAATGGCATGCAAGGCATCACGCAGATCCTTCATCGGACCATCCTTGAACACTATGCTGAACTGATGCGAGGAATAGATGACGCGACGCAGGAACTGTGGCGTCAGCTCATCACTGATCAGGAGCCACTGTGAGAGAGCGAACCTCTCGCTGACAATCAGCAACTGGTCCTCATCGGCAAAATCAAACAACGTGTAGTCAAGTATCACCACGGCATGCTCATGCTCCTTTAACTGAGCTATCAGACTAGTTTTGTCTGACGCCCGAAATATCTGGTTCGCCTCATCCTTACGCAGCAGGCTGTCGATAGCGAACCTTGTTATCTCTTGATTATCTGCTATAATATACTTTGCCATAACTGTTCTGATTTTGAGTGCAAAGGTACAAAGAATAGATAATACATCCAAATATCTATCGATATTTAGAGAATATATCTTTGATCGGAGAAATATTAGATTGTTTTTTTAATTTCAGAGCATAATAATCGGGGTAGTAGAATAATATTCTATATGCACACAAAAGGCACCACTTTGCAACCGAGTTGCATTCTTATTGTAATACCTTTGCAGCCGAAATTAAACTAAAAGTATGATTAATAAGATAATATACTATTCCATCAGTCACAAGTTTATTGTGCTACTACTATTGGTGATTATTATTGGTGGCGGCCTTTACAGTATGAACACGATCAATGTTGACTCGACACCTGATATCACAGATAATCAGGTACAAGTGATTACGTCGTCACCAAATCTTTCAACGCTCGATATCGAGCAGTTTATTACTTATCCCGTAGAACTGGCTATGTCGAATCTACCAGGTGTTGAAGATATCCGTTCTGTATCACGTTTCGGTCTGTCGGTTGTTACAGTGGTGTTCAAGGAGGATATGGGAACTTACCTGCCTCGGCAGTTGGTAAAGGAAAAACTGGACGAGGTGGAGGAACAGATTCCGGAAGGCTTTGGTAAGCCGGAAATGGGTCCTATCACTACGGGGCTTGGCGAAATTTACCAGTACACGTTACAACCTAAGAATCCTTCGAAATACACACCTCAGGAGCTACGCACCATGCAGGATTGGGTAGTAAAGCGTCAGCTATCGATGATTCCTGGTGTAGTAGATGTCAACTCATTTGGCGGCAGTATCAAACAATATGAAATTGCACTCAGTTCGGAGCAGCTATTCTCGCGACATGTGACCATGCAGGAGGTCTTCAATGCCCTTTGCAAAAACAATGTGAATACAGGTGGTGCCTATATCGAGAAGAACCACATGGCAAGCTTTATCCGAGGCGAGGGATTAGTCAAGTCTGTTGATGACATCAAGGCTATTGTAGTGAAGAACGAGGGCGGCGTACCCGTACTCATCAGTGATGTAGCAGAGGATGTGCGCTTTGGTCATCAGGTACGTTACGGAGCCTTTACCCAGAACGGCCACGAAGCAGTGGGTGGTATGATACTGATGTTAAAGGGAGCAAACGCCGACAAGGTGGTAACCGCCGTCAAAGAGCGTATACAGGAAGTACAGAAAAGCATCCCTGCCGATATCGAAATCAAGCCATTCCTCGACCGCAGCAATCTCATAGAACGTACCACCAGCACCATTGCCCGCAACCTGATTGAGGGAGCTTTGATAGTCATCTTCGTACTGGTGCTACTCCTGGGAAGTGTACGTGGCGGCATTATCGCAGCATCGGTCATCCCGTTGGCTTTGCTCTTTGCCTTCATCATGATGAGATTATTCAATGTATCAGCAAATCTGATGAGCCTTGGTGCTATCGACTTTGGAATCATTGTAGATGGTGCAGTCATCATAGTCGAAGGCATCGTACACAAGGTGGAGCGCCTGATTTACGACAAGCGTACAGGACAAACGGCAACAGATATGGATCGTATCAGTTACGAGAGTGCTTCAACGATGATGGATTCAGCCTTCTTCGGACAGCTAATTATCCTGATAGTGTTCACACCCATTCTCTTTCTCTCTGGTGTCAGCGGGAAAATGTTCCAACCCATGGCCTATACCTTTGCCTTTGCGGTATTGGGCGCTCTCATTCTCTGTCTGGTTTACGTTCCCGTAGTTTCTGATTTATTACTGCGTCCAATAAAGAATCCCCATAGTAGGATAGCAAAATATGAATCAGCATTAGAAAGATGGAGTGGAAAAATGATGCAGGCTATACAGTCAGGCTACCAACCGCTACTGACCTACTCACTAACACATAAACGTTGGATTGTTGCGATGGCAGTTGTTTTGTTCATCATTACAGGCATCATCTTCAGCCGGATGGGTGGCGAGTTTATACCCGAACTTGATGAAGGCGATATTGCTATGCAGACATTCCTACGTCCAGGCAGTTCGCTGGATGAGACCATCAAACGCGAGGAGGAAGTTGAACGTCTGCTACTGAAAAACTTTCCTGAAATCAAGACTGTTTGTGCTCGCATCGGTGTAGCCGATATACCAACCGACCCGATGGGTTTTGACTATACTGACTCATTTATCATCCTTGAGAAGGACAAAAGCAAATGGAAGAATGCCCAGACAAAGGAAGAACTTATCGAAAGGATGCTCGAAAAACTGAACACTCTGCCAGGTTTGAATTTCTCTTTCTCACAACCTGTAGCTCTGCGTTTCAATGAGCTCCTGACAGGTGTTCGTGAGGATATTGCCGTGAAAGTGTATGGTGAAGACCTTGACACACTGAACGCTATCGGTGAAAAGATGGTGAATATCATCAGCAGGATAAACGGTGCAGAGGATGTGGCCTTGGAACGCACAGCAGGACTGCCCCTTATTACCGCAAAGTATGATCGCGAACGGGTAGCCCGATATGGTCTTGACATTGACAAACTCAACAATCACATATCGGCCGCTTTTGCAGGTGCCAAGGCTGGCGTCATCTTCGAAGGCGAAAAGCGTTTCGACATGGTTATCCGACTTGATCAAAAAGAACGTCAGAGCATTAAGGATATACAGAATCTCTATGTTGACCTGCCCGATGGCTCATTAATACCCCTGAAGGAGGTGGCCGAAATCGACTATGAGTACGGTCCCATGCAGATTAGTCGTGACCGGGCTTCACGCCGCATCTATGTAGGAGTGAATGTACGTGGCAGGGATGTACAATCACTGGTTGATGAGATACAACAGCGACTTGACCAGCAGTTGAAGATGCCTACAGGCTATCATATCACTTATGGCGGTGAATTCCAAAACCTGCAGGATGCACGAAACCGCATGACCATCGTGATGCCCATTGCCCTGTTACTGATATTTGTGCTACTGTACTTAGCTCTCAAGTCCGTACGCCAAGCACTCATGATTTATATGGCAGTACCATTGGCCAGCATTGGCGGTGTATTAGCTTTAGCCCTGAGAGGTATGCCATTCAGCATATCAGCAGGTATTGGATTTATCGTACTCTTCGGCGTGGCAGTACTCAACGGATTGGTGCTGATCAACCGTTTCAACTCGTTACGGGAAATAGGAATTAGTGATGTCCGCGAGTGCATTATCAAAGGCACACGTGAGCGCTTACGTCCTATTTTACTCACTGCAACTGCCGCCATGCTTGGATTTCTGCCCATGGCCGTTTCGGGGTCAGCAGGTGCCGAAGTGCAACGCCCATTGGCCACAGTGGTCATCGGCGGCCTCTTTTCCGCCACCATTCTGACATTGATTGTTGTACCCATATTATATGCATTTGAAGAAAGAACAAACCCCAAAAAGATGACAAAGAAAGCTATAACAGCCATTCTGTTAGCATGTATGCTGATAATGCCTTCAACAGCAGGCGCACAAACCATCAGTCTGCAAGAGGCTCAACAGAAGGCCATCCAGAACTATCCCACCATGCGAGCAGCACGTCTCAACGCCGAAAGTCAACAAGCACTTAATCAGTCAGCTTTTGATATAGGCGAAACAGAGATATCTACTGGTGGCGAGGAAATCGGTAATGGTAACGAGGCAACATACACACTCATTGCCGTCCGTCAGAACTTCGACATCCTGAGTATTGGCGCCAAGAAAGGATTTCTGAGTCAACAGACAAAAACAGCTGAGGCAGAAACCAAAGTGGCAGAGCGCGAGCTGATGCATGAAGTCGGGATCGATTATGCCAATGCCATCGTAGCTCATCAGCGTACAGAGGTCTATGAACATTTAGACTCTATCTATCGTGATTTTGAGAAGGCAGCCAAGTTAAGATATGAAACAGAGGCAGCATCCAAACTTGAATATCTCAGTGCGCAGCAGCAGTGGCATCGTGCTATATTATCACTCCAGCAGGCACGACAGGATGAGGCAATAGCCTTGCAGAACCTTAACCGATGGCTGGGCGATAACACCCAATATGTACCAGAATACCAATTAATCATAGATGACGAACCAATTACTATTGAGAATCATCCTGCACTACTGTTGGCCAACGAGAAAGTGAAGTTGACTGAGCGACAGAATAAAGCAGAAAAAGCAGATTATCTACCTAAGTTCTACCTACAGGGAGGCTCACAGAAGATTGGTAACAAATCGGGGTTCTGGACCTATGAAGTGGGAATGAGTATGCCATTATTCAGCATGGCCCGTGGTGCCAAAGCAAAATCAGGTAAGCTACAACTGGCTGCTGAGCAGGCTCGCCAAGACCATACCCGATCACAATTGTACCACAAACTAAAACGTCTCAGTGCGACAGACAGAAAATGGAGCGAGCAACTGAAGTACTATCGCGAAGTTGAACTGCCATTAGCAGCTGAACAAGAACGTGTAACCATCCAATCGTATTATCAGGGTGCTACCGATTACATAGAATTCATAAACAACATGAAAGAGGCTACCCAAGTGCAACTTAACTTTTGGGACGTCTATAGCGAATATCTTAACAACAGAATGAACTTAATTTATTTTTAGGATGAAAAAGATCGTAATAATATGTTTTGCAGCCTTTACGTTTACGGCATGCAATCACACTGATAAAGAGCCAGAATATACAACAGAAGTTGAGGCAGAAGTAACAGACGTTACCCTAACCGATGAACAAGTAAAGAAACTGGGCATCAGCTTCGGTGAAATGCCTAACCATGAGTTCTCGGGGGAGATTGAAGCCAATGGAAAGTTAGCAGTAGCTCCTCAGAGTCAGGCATCCGTATCACCTTGCATAGGTGGAAACGTTAAACAGATTCTGGTTCACGAAGGTCAGAAGGTAAACAAGGGGCAGCTACTGGCATGGATCTCGCATCCGGATCTGCTTGATGTTCAAAGTCGATATCTCGAAGCCCACAATCGTCTGATATACGTGGCTTCCGAATACGAACGACAAAAGAAGCTCTATCAGGAGCATGTGGGCTCAGGCAAAGATTACCAGCAGATATTATCAGAATACCGTCTGCTGCAGGGTCAACTTCGCACTACAAGTGCTCAACTCCAGATGATGGGCATCAACCCCACAAGCATCGCTAACGGGAAAACCTTCACATCGGTAGCTTTGCGTGCACCTATTACAGGTACAATAGAGCAGATTAATGCTGTAACAGGACAGTATGTTGACAGTCAAACGACGTTGTTTCATATCGTAAATTTCAATGATATATATGCCGACTTGCTGGTATTCGAAAAGGATCTGCCAAAAATTAAAGTTGGTCAGCAAGTAGTATTTGAGTTAAAATCGGCTTGCGGCGACAAGTTTACAGGTAGAATAACCTCTATCGGCAAGATTTTCAATGACACCCCAAAAGCCACACATGTTCGCGCTACCATCGAAGGGGGGGAACACGAATTTGCCGAGGGTTTCTATCTGTGCGGCAAGATTGCATCTGATTCGCAGCTGACGAAAGCACTCAGTACGGAGGGATTAGTTGACAATGCAGGCAAGACCTATGCCTTTACCGCTACACACGAAAAAGGCATCTGGACATTCCATCCTGTTGAGGTGACCAAGGGACGCGAAGAAAAGGGCTTTGTAGAGATTGTACGTCTTAACGAGTCTGTCACTAATACTCAGTTCGCTCTTAATGGAAGCTACTACATCCTTTCGGAGATGAAGAAAGCAGAGACTGGCGAAGAAGACTAATCAGCGGTTATTGATATCCTCAACAACCAATCCAGCCAACATGAAACCGAAGATAGCAGTGATGTGAGCCAGTGTACCATTTATTTGCGCTTTCGACGAACACCACTCATGGTTCAGGAGACTCTGGTCACCTGGACCATTTTTTGCTTTGGGGCACATACACTGCTCTGTACCACAAGTAGCATTCTGCCCACGATTCTCAAGGAGTTCATCGCTATAAACACACTGGAACTTGCACTTAGGGAACTGTTTCTGACTCTTGAATTTTTTCCTTAGTGCACGCGCCAGTGGGTCGCCCTGCACCTTCCAGAACTCTGTAACCTTGATACGTGTAGGATCAAGTTTCAGTGCAGCCCCCATTGATGAGAACAGTTTGGCATTGGTACGACAGGCTAAGAGGATAAGCGCAGCCTTGTCTTTCAACGAGTCGATGGCGTCGATGATATAGTCGTAAGTATCAAGTGCAAACTCATCAGCGGTCTCTGCTGTAAAGATCTTCTGCAGGGCTGTTATCTCTGCCGATGGATTAATGCTGAGCAAGCGTTCCTTCAGTGCATCAACCTTCACCTGCCCGACGGTCTTAGTTGTTGCCATCAGCTGTCGGTTGATGTTTGTGATACATACGCGGTCACTATCCACAATCGTCAACTGACGGATACCACTGCGTACCAGACTCTCGGCACACCACGAGCCTACCCCTCCAACACCAAAGATGATCACGCGCTTCTGCGAGATACAGTCCATCGTCTCATTACCGAGCAACAGCTCACTTCTACGGAAAATTGCTTGTTCTATAGCCATCGTCTGAATTTTTGGCTGCAAAGGTACGAAATTCTTACCTAATCTATGGTATTTTATGCAAGAAATTTGCCAATCAACGTACCAATTTAAGATTTTTCCATTAACTTTGCAACCGAAATATAGAACAAAACAGACAAAAGACTCATGAACAAAATGAAAACAGTATTGGCAGTCCTGCTATTAGCAGGTTTCGCCATACACACAAAAGCCCAGACGGCCGACGATGATCTGGATGCCAAGTACGCCACCAACCTGGTACAGCCAGGCATTGTGGCACCCGACTTTACGATGAATACGCCCGATGGCAAACCCCTCAGCCTCAGTTCGCTGAAAGGCAAGACCGTAGTGCTGGATTTCTGGGCCTCGTGGTGCCCCGACTGTCGCAAGGATGCTCCTGAGGTGGTACGCCTATACAATGAGTACCACTCTGATAAGGTTGAGTTTGTTGGCGTATCGATGGATACCAACGTTGAAGCATGGCAGAAGGCCATCAAACAGTATGGCATCAGCTATCCTCAGGTGAGCGAACTGAAGAAGTTTAAGGAAACAGATATCTCCAAAGCCTACGGTGTACAATGGATTCCTTCTATGGTAGTGGTATCACCCGAAGGCAAGATTCTGCTCTCAACCGTACAGTATCAGAAGGTTGAGAAGCTGCTGAAAGAATTAAAATAACACGGAGCATCAATACCAAATTCAGTGTATTTGTGCATCAAATTCACTGAATTTGTTCATCAAATACACTGAATTTGGTTTCTAAGAGCTACTGAGCTGCTATCACTTCAATTTCTACTAAGGCACCTTTCGGCAGTGTTTTCACCGCTACAGCTGAACGGGCAGGATAAGGCTCAGCAAAGAATTCGGCATAAACTGCGTTTACATCGGAAAAGTCGTTCATATCGGCCAGGAACACCGTGGTCTTCACAACGTTATCCAATGTCAGTCCAGCCTCTTCCAGGATGGCTTTTACATTGATAAGCGACTGTCGGGCCTGTTCCTTAACGCCCCCCTCTACAAAACTACCTGTAGCAGGGTCGATAGGAATCTGACCTGATGCATAAACAAGGTTACCTACTTGAATGGCCTGACTATACGGTCCGATAGCAGCAGGTGCTTCCGATGTACTGATAACTTTCTTCATATGTCAAATCATTAATTTATTCTATTTTATAAATGTACCTCTTTATCAACTACCTCTCCATTCAGTATCTTAAAGGAGTTCAGATGAATACCTTCGTGTAGCGATAGGATGGCATAACGGATAGTAGGGTCGTTGGCTAAACGAAGATCCTCCTGCGAAGGGCGCGAGGGCGAAGCTGGATGACTATGCCAGTTGGCAAGAATCTTCAGTCCCTTGCCTCGGGCATACTTTAATGCTGCGAACTGATCTTTCGGTGCGAAAGCAAAATGTTCTGGCGAGTGATCAATATTCTCCATCCAGTAGTTCTCTGTCACCACATCGCCATCCTCAGAGCTAATGCCCAGCAGATAGCCGCACGTTTCGTTGGGTGCATCCTGCTGGGCTTGGGTAATCAAATCATCAACAATCTTTTTCTCTATTTTCATTATTTAGTGTTTTTTTAAGTCGCATGCCGCCTGTTCGTAATCTATCAGGTGGTCGATTGTAGGGTTGGTGCCGCATATTTCGCACGAATCACGATGTTTGACATTGATGGTGCGGAACTGCATGGTTTTAGCGTCGAAGGTGAGCAGGCGATTGGTAAGCAACTCACCTATCCCTGTAAAGTACTTCAGAGTTTCAGCTGCCTGAATAGTGCCAAGCATTCCTGCAATAGCACCCAGGACGCCAGCCTGACTACATGTAGGAACAGCTCCTGCTGGAGGTGGTTCCTTAAAGATACAACGATAGCAAGCCGTACCAGGCAGATGGGTAAATGTCTGACCATTAAAGCGTAGGATGCCACCATGCGAGAATGGTTTTCCAGCCATCACACACGCATCGTTGATAAGGAATTTCACAGGGAAATTATCAGTGCCGTCAACCACGAAGTCGTACTCCTTTATGATGTCGAGCGCATTCGATGAATCAAGGAACTCGTAATAGGTATCCACCTTTACATCGGGATTAATAGCCTGTATCTTCTCCTTGGCACTCTGCACCTTTGGCACGTTGACATCCTTGGTAAAGTGAATAACCTGACGCTGCAGATTACTCAGATCTACCACGTCGGCATCCACAATACCGATGGTGCCTATGCCCGCAGCAGCCAAATAGAGCGACACAGGCGCTCCAAGGCCACCTGCTCCCACAACCAGCACACGGGCATTCATAATTTTCTCCTGCCCCTCTACGCCAACATCCTGCAACAAGATATGACGAGAGTAACGCTGGATTTGTTCTTCGGTAAAGTCAATCATAACGTGCCTCCTCCCATAAAGTAAAGGAAATCAACCACATCGCCTTCCTTGATCTGCAGGCCATCCCATTCGGTACGGTCCACAAAATCATCGTTTACTTGTACACTCACCATTTCGGGCTGTTGCACATTATTCTGCTTGATCAGCTCTGTCAAGTTGAGTGGCAGCTGCACGTCCTGTGTCTCTCCATTAACTGTTATCTTTGCCATATTTATCTACCAATTATCTTTTTAACTGCAATTACTAACTTGTCCACATCCTCGCGGGTGTTATAAAGCGCAAAGGTGGGGCGGACACTCATCTCATAGCCTAAAGCGCGCAAGGCAGGTTGAGCACAATGATGACCAGCACGCACTGCTATTCCCTCTTTATCGAGTAGCGTACCCACCTCTGGAACGGGAATACCATCGAGTACAAAGCTCACTACCGACACACGGTTCTTAGGATTGCCGAGAAGCGTAAGTCCAGAAATCTGACTAAGCTGTTCACGGGCATACTCAGTAAGCTGATGCTCGTGGTGCTCGATATTACGGATACCAAGGTGACTCACATAATCGAGTGCAGCCCCCAATCCAATGGCATCGGCCACATTAGGCGTGCCAGCCTCAAAGCGAGCAGGTGGCTCATTATATTCCGTACGCTCAATGGTTACATCCTTAATCATATTGCCACCACCTTGCCAGGGCTGCATCTTATCGAGCAGTTCCTTGCGTCCATACACTACGCCGATACCATTTGGACCATAGATCTTATGTCCGCTGAACACGAAGAAGTCAGTGCCAAGCGCCTGCACATCCACAGGTGTATGGGCAATGGACTGCGCGCCATCTATCAGTACAGGTATCTGATGGGCATGGGCTATCTCAATGATACGCTTCACGTCGTTGATGGTGCCGAAGGTATTGTTTACATGTCCAACTGAGACAAAACGTGTGCGAGGCGTGATCAGTCGTTCGAACTCCGATAAGATCAAATCACCATTCTGGTCTGTAGGGATGGCACGTAGTGTGGCTCCCTTCTCCTGACATACACGTTGCCAAGGCACAATGTTCGCATGATGGTCCAACTCCGATACAATAACCTCATCACCAGGCGTCAGGAACTGGCGTCCATAAGTCTGTGCCACCAGGTTAATACCCTCGGTGGTTCCACGTACAAAGATAATCTCTTCGCTTGTGGCAGCATTGATAAAACGCTGTACCTTCTCGCGCGCCTCTTCATAGGCATCCGTAGCACGAGCCGCCAAGGTGTGCGCTCCACGATGGATGTTTGAATTGTACGTACGGTAGTAGTCAGAGATCTTATCGATGACCTGATTAGGTTTCTGTGTAGTAGCACCATTGTCGAGCCATACCAGATCGTGACCGTTCACTTTCTGGTGCAGTACAGGAAAGTCGCTCTTGATCTGGTCGGAGTTCAGCGTATCAACCTCCTCATAGTGCAGGTCGCGTAGCTTCTGTGTCTCAGGTATACCGATACCAAAGCCATTGTCCTTCGGCAATGACGAAGTCTGCACGTCAGTATCTCCGATGTAAGGCAATTCGCCATAGCCATTACCCCCAGCCAGAAGCTGTTTGAAACCAGCTTCCAGCTCTGAGAGATTGAGACTTTCGTCAGGCAGAATAGCCTGTCGCTCAGCCTGCAATTCCTCTGGGCAATACTTTTGTGCGACTTCCTTCAGTAGAGCCAGCGTAGCACCATCTTCTGTTGGAAAATTATTAAGTTCTGATATATTTATCATTTACTTTTCTACTTTATTTCTATGCTGATAGTCGTGATAATAACCCACCTCTACATTCTCGAGTACGGCAATAGCATCGCCGGTAAGAGCGGCCAGCGAGAAGTACTTGGTAAGCAGATATGATGCCACACCAAACTTGTCGAGTCCCATCAGTCGTGCACTCAGCGAAGGAGCAATCTCACCAGGAATACCACTCTGGTGCAATCCTACAACACCCTGATTCTTCTCGCCTACACGTACCAGAATAATCTTTGTGGTACCAACGCCACGACCAGTCAGATACTGACCTTCTACCTCTACCTTATCCGATGGAATGATGGGAACGCCACGCCACAGGATAACTCTTGTGCCAAACAAGTCGGTGGTTACAGGTGGTACACCGCGCCATGTACATTCACGCTCAAAGGCTGCAATAGCACGAGGATGAGCAATAAAGAATGTGGGCTCTTTCCAGACTAACGACAGCAGTTCGTCGAGGTCGTCGGGGGTGGGTGAACCATAGCGCGTGGTGATGCGATAGGCTGGGTTTACAGCAGAAAGCAGTCCGAACTGCTTGTTATTAATAAGTTCCCACTCCTGACGTTCTTTGATGCTCTCGATTGACAGGCGCAGCTGTTCCTCCAACTGGTTATAGGGGTTATTGTAGAGGTCGCTCACGCGGGTATGTACACGAACCACGGTCTGCAGTGTGTTCAGGGGGTACTCCGTTGGATTCTCCTCGTAATCAATATAGGTCTCAGGGATGATATTGTCCTCCTCATGGCCACTGACGAGATCGATGTGCTTCTCGCCATTATCGTTGACTGATGCCTTCAGGCGCAACTGCTTGTCAACAGCCTTATCGAAAGTCTCGCGGAAATCGGGCACATCTTTGATAAACCGGATCAGTTCCTTCAGTTTCAAGCCAAGGAAGATGGTTGGTGTGATGGCGCGAACAGATACCGTTGACTCCTGTTCGTCAAGCAGATCGGCCTCGCCGAAGTACTCACCATCGCCCAGCAGTGCAATCCGAAGATCCTCACCGTGAGGGCCCTTACTGATAACTTCGGCCTGACCAGAAGCAACGATAAAGAAACGCTGCTTGTCCTTACCCTCTTCAACAAAGAACTTATCTACATCAACCTCTTTAGCCTCGAACGAACTTACCAAACGGTGCAGGATCTCATCGTCGAACTCAGAGAACAGAGGGATGACCTTCAAATCCTTAGCAGTGAACGAAGGGACGCCATTCTGGAATATAATGGGCAGACGATCGTTCTTACGGAGTTCGACCTTTGTACGGTTCACACGGAATGTACCACCCGATACCTGCACCCAAGGCAGCAGTTTGAGGAGTAGTCTTGGAGTGATGGAGCCCATCTGCGGGGCAGTCTTGGTGGTGGTTGCCAGTCGTCTGGCGGTAGCAGTGGTCACACTGCGCTGTAAATTAGAATCTGCCATAATCTTTTTCTTACTTTTTAATTATTACTTTATGTGTTGTTCCTTCTACGTGTTCTACAGCGAGAACATTGTAGCCCTGCTCCTTGGCGTTGCGGGGCACATTGTCGAGAGGTTCGCCCTCCGCAAGCAGCACTTCCAGGATGTCGCCCTCGTTGAGCTTTGACAGCTCAATCTTTGTCTTGACGAAGGTCATGGGGCAATGTTCCTTCGTGATGTCTAATACCTTTGTTGCCATATCCTTACCTTTAAATAAACAATGTTTGTCCGCCATCAGAGAGCTTCAAGAACGAAGCTACCCCAAGCACATCCTTCACCTCGGGGATGAAGTCCTCCTTCTTCAGACCGAGCACGTGCATTGCCATCTCGCAGGCATAGAGGTTGATGCCGAGCACCTTAGCTGCCTCAACCAGTTCCTCAAGCGTTGCCACGTTGTTCTTACGCATCAGGTAACGGAATATCTTCGGACCAGCGCCGAGGAAGTTGAAACGACTGGTGGGCGTCACTTTCAAGCCCCCCATCATAAAGCCGAACAGCTTGGTAAGCCAGTTGCCACCCGTAAACGAGCGCCCCTGTTTCTGTTTGATGGCATCGAGCCCCCAGAAGGTGAAGAAGATGTTCACTTCGTAACCCACTGCCGCTGCGCCTGTACCTAATGTGAATACTGCCGTCAGCTTATCGAAATCGCCACTGAAGGCGATGATGCTTAGTTTTCTTTGTTCTGCCATATTTCTTACTGATTGATTGCTTGTTGAATGTCTGTTAAGATATCTTCAGGCGCTTCAAGCCCTACTGAAAGACGGATGGTGGTCTGGCGCACATCCATCTGCTCTAACTGTCGGTCGGGGAACAAGCCGAAAATAGTAGATGCAGGATGGATGGCCAGCGTACGACTGTCGAAGAGGTTAGTAGCACGATGTACGAGTTTCAGATGATTGAGGAACTCAAAGCATGCCTCCTTCGATGCCAGATCGATGGTAAGCATAGCACCAGCCGTAGAACCGAATTGTAGTTGCGCCAGTTCGTGATAGGGATTATCCTCGAGTCCGACGTAGTTCACACGGGTAATTTCGGGAACATCTCTTAACGCCTCAGCCAGCCATTGTGCATTGGCAGCCTGACGCTGATAACGCACGTCGAGAGTCTCAAGTCCGAGCGTCTGTATATAGGCCGTCTGCGGCGTCATATACACACCAAGATTTATCAGCAAGTCGTACTTCACACGTTTATTGATATCCGGGAACGTACCATAGTCGATAATCAATCCGCCCAGCGACGTGCCCCCCCCAGAGATATACTTCGTACTCGATACCACCTCCACGTCAACACCTAATGCCTTGAGGTTCGTCTCTGTAAAGGGAATCACAGTCGAGTCGGCAATAACGGGCACCCCTTTTCTGTGCGCAATCTCTGCAATCGCTTTCAGGTCGGCTACCTCCAACTGTGGATTCGTGACGATTTCCAAGAACACACAAGCCGTCTGATCGTCGATAGCCTTCTCAACAGCCTCCAGATCAGTAAGGTCGCGCAAACGGGGTTTGATACCTAAACGGAGCAATGAACCACTGATAAATGCTAATGTATTGCCAAACAAGTGGCGCGAGGTAACAACGTTTTTGCCCTGCGCTACAACTGCCAGCAATGCGGTGCTGATAGCTGCCATACCTGAATTGAACGCCGTTACGTGGGCGGCCTCAGTCAGCGCCTTCACACGCTGCTCAAACTGCGTCACCGTAGGGTTTGCAATTCTCGCATAGTCGGGAGCCTTGATACGATTGCAGAAGGCATCCGACATCTCCTGTGCATTATTAAACTCGAACGACACATTATTATATATGGGTACTGCCAATGCACCGTAGGCGTCGGGTCGCACATAGGGGGTATGGATAGCAATTGTCTGTTTCTTCATTTTTTATTATCCTTTTGTTGGGTGCAAAGGTACGATGATTAGAATTATCCTCCAAAACTTACACAAAATGCGGAAGATATCCCTAATAATCGGACAATAACTTTACAATTATTCTAAAAACCCCTTGAAAAGGCAGGTGTTTTAGAATGATATTCTTTGTTTAGTGGTCTATGCCTGATTTAAAGACTGATGGAAATGGGATTCGTCCTCACCCTTCATGGGGTGAGGACGACAAGTTAGTGATACCATTAAGGTTTGTTTCTGCTACTTTCGGGGAGTGGCTCCTGTTTCAGCATCAACCTTCTTGGGAGCAGACTTTACTTCAGTGGCATCGTACTTGATTTTCTTGAATCCCTCGATGATATCGGCTACAGATGTCTTATCGGCATCGTATTCGATGGTAACGGTCTTGTTGTCAAGATCAGTCTTGATGCTCTTAATTCCCTTTTCAAAGCGGATGTTGTCCTTAATCTTCTTCTCACAACTGATGCAGTGCATCTGCGGATTGGTAGTCAGCACAACGGTCTTGATGTCCTTTGCCAGGCAAATGCTTGCGAATGCCATTGCGATGAATAATGCTTTTGTTCTCATAACGTTTTATATTTTAATCCAGTTCAATCTTATACCTATATAATATATAGCGCCATGCATAGGGCCCCATACCATCGTGGCATCGAAATCCTGCCCCCAGGGATTGCTGGCAGCAATGATAGGGTTCTGCTGTCGGCGACCGGTAATATTCTCGCCTCCCGCATAGATACTCCAGTGACGGAAGAAACGGGTAATCTGGGCGTTCAGTTGCTCATAGCCCTTATAACTGCTCTCCCAGGCAGGCTGGCCACCAGTAGTTGTGTAGGCATCAGGCATTCGTCCGCCGCCATTCAGCTGCAGAGTGGCATCAAACTGCCATTTGCCCAAGCCGGGCTTGTACTGGGCAGTGAAGAGGGCCTTGTAGCGATTGGTAAGCGGTTTTTCGCGAAGCACGCCACCATAGGTCGATTTCACATTGGTACGACGATAGGTAGCTGTCATTGTCAGGCTCTCGAGCAATGGGTAGGTAGCCTCCATCTGCCAGGTATGCGAGTAGCTATCGCCCACAAGATTGGTGAAGTGGATGGCATGAGGATTACTGTCCATATCCACTAACAGCTGATGTTGGAAGGTGGTATAATAATACTCAGCATTTATTTCCAGCTTCCGCTCGCCTATAGGAATGTTGAGATTAGCGCTGAGACCATAGTTCCATGCCTCCTCCTGATCAAGATTGTCGTCGATAATAATCTGACGACTGCTGGCCAGCAGATTGTTATACTCCGCCATCACGTGATTGGTGCGATATCCCTTACCAATAGAGCCACGAAAGGTCAGAACATCATTAGGTGAATACTTCAGGTGCATGCGAGGTGTCAGGAAGCCACCATAGATGTTACTATGGTCCCATCGCAGGCCGCCCATCAGGGTAAAACGCTCGCCTACCTTATAGGTGTATTGAGCGTAAACTCCAGGGGTAGTCTCGTCAACATCGAAACGATCGTGGTTCAAGCTAACACCTGTAGAAAGACTATGATGTTCATCAAAATCCGTTTCAAACATCAGCGAGGCATATCCATTGCGCTGGTCTGTATGATATGTTTTTTGTCCATAGATGGCATTCTGATGGTGCAACGAACCAGATAGAATCAAGGCAATGTTCGAGCCGTGTTCCGGATCGAAGATAAAGGCATTTTTAGCGAAAGCCTCGTAACGCTCGTTAGTGATGTCGATAAGATAGGGATGCATAGCAGCCACATGATGCCCGATCTGCCCGCCCTCACGATGTTCCTTCAGCCCCTTTATAGCCGCTTGGAAAATATAGCCGTCGCTCAGATAAGCCCAGCGACTCATGAGCGAACCTTGTCGTACCTTTGGCATGTCCACAAAACCATCACCGTTTTCGTCGTGTGCCTTGTCGAGTATCTCGTAGTGCCCCAACAACGCCGTACTCCAGCGTTCTGACAGTTTGAGATTAGCCCCAAGGTTGGCTTCCAGTTTTCCCTTTGTATTATAAAACAGGTTTGCATCGGCAAAGGGCGAGGCCTGCGGTTTCTTGAACTCCACGTTAATCTGACCCGTTATCGACTCATAGCCGTTCTTTACCGATGAAGCCCCTTTCGACACCTGAATGCTCTGCATCCAAGGACCAGGGATATAGCCCAACGAATAAGGAGCCGCAGCGCCACGATAGTTGGGGATATTCTCCGTCAGCATCTGCACATAAGTGCCACTCAGTCCCAGCAACCTGATTTGCTGAGCGCCCGTTGCAGCATCGGAATAGTTCACATCCACCGATGGATTAGTAGTAAAACTCTCACCAAGGTTACAGCAAGCTGCCCGTAGCAAATCGCCACTACTGATAAAGTCGGTATTACTTAGCCCTTTGGTTTTGGCACGATGGCTATGAGCCGTCACACGCACTTCTTTCAGATGCTCACCTTCAAGCATCTGCAAGGAATCTGTATCCATGGGAGTCTGTGCGTAAACTCCCGAAATCGCCATTTGAATGACTATCAGTCCAGTATAGTATCGTCTTTTCTTCATTTCGGGCGCAAAGTTATGCATAAAAAATGAATTAATCGCGCATTATATCTTTATTAACTATTGATATACCACGTCTATGGTATATCGAATGCCGCATGGTAGGGATTGTGGGAACAAGGAAATCGCCGTACCTTTGCACCCAGAAATATTTATCAATTAAAAAGGAGAAAAGTTATGAAGACAATGAATCGAATGCGTAGCCGTTCTATGAACACCTGCATGACAAGCATGCGCGATTGCGACATGATGGCAATGACAATGAAAGGGAGTGAATATATAATAGGTATAAATCAAACAAAACATAAAGGATATGAAAAGATTGGTATTAGCATTAACATTGGTATTCAGCCTGGCATTGAACGCAGCCTGGGCTAAGGGTAACAGTTCCGAGTATTATTTCGGCAGTAACAACAACTTCGACAAATCGATACCCACACCTGAGGACTTCTTCGGTTTCCCCATTGGTTCGGAACTCGTAAGATACGATAAGGTAGTTGAGTATTTCCGCCTGCTTGACAAGCTATCAGACCGCGCACAGCTGAAGGTCATCGGGCAATCACATGAAAAACGCGAATACGTCATTTTACACATTTCAACACCAGAGAACATCAAGAATCTGGAGAACATCCGTCAGAACCACGTTAAACTGGTAGACCCTAACTATGGCTATCCTGCCACATACGACGACCAGAAGGTCATTATCCAGTTGGGCTATAACGTGCATGGCGGCGAGTTGGCAGGCACCGATGCATCGGTACTGGCAGCCTACTACTTCGTAGCAACCCAGGATGCCGACATCGTGAAACGTCTGGGCGATGCCGTTATCCTGATTGAGCCGGCACTGAATCCCGACGGACGTGAGCGCGCGGCACAATACTTTAACTCATTCCACTCTATTCCTCCCGTCGACGACGCATTGGACATTGAGCACACCCAGAGTTTCACCCCACTTCGTGGTAACCATTTCTATGCCGACCTGAACCGCGACTGGTTCGCACTGGTACATCCTGAGAGCAGAGCACGTGCGGCCTACTACCATCAGTGGTATCCCAACATCTATGCCGATTATCACGAGATGGGCAAGAACAGCAGCTACTATTTCGAGCCATCGCCCGTACGCAGCACATGGAACTATACGATTCCTGAAAGCACCTATACAGAGCTGAACGTGATTCTGGCCGACTATTTCGGAGCCGAACTCGACAAGATCGGTTCACTTTATTTCACCAAGGAGAATTACGACAACATCTCGCCCATCTATGGTTCAACCTATCCTGACTTCCAAGGCGGTGTGGGCACCACACTCGAGGTAGGCAGCTCGCAAGGCGTACAGGTAGAGTCGGCACTCGGTCTGCACCGCTTTGCCAAGAATATCCGCGACAACGTACGCACCAGCATTGGTGCCCTGAAAGCAGGTACAGATAAGAAGAACGTATTCCTGCGCCACCAGCAGGAGTTCTTCAAGAGCGCCGTACAGAAAGGCGGAAAGGGCTTCATCGTATTTGGCGACCAGGAGAACAAAGGAGCCACCAACCTCTTCCTCGACAATCTGCTGCGCCACAAGATTGAGGTACACAAACTGGCAAAGGACTATACGCAGGGCAACAAGCAGTTCAAGGCTGGTAACGCCTATGTAATTCCTCTGGCACAGGCCCAATACCGATTGGTGAATGCTGCCTTCGAGGAGCACACAGAGTTTGTAGATAGTATCTTCATGGACATCACAGCCTGGAGTACAGCCCACGGCTATGGTTTCCCATTCGTTAAGAACGCTACCGGCGTGAGCCTCGGCGAGGTGGTAAAGGAAGTGCCAGCTCCTGCAACAAACAGCTTCAGCAAATCACAGTTCGCCTACGTGATTGATTACGCTGACTTCTATGCGCCACGTGTGCTCTACGAACTGCTCAACAATGGTGTTTATGTCAAGGCCGCCTTTAAGGCATTCACTGCCTCGACAGCAGAAGCCGGCGCCCAGCATTTCGCTACAGGAAGTCTGGTTATCCCCCTGGTGTATCAGACAATCCCTGCCGATAGTGTATATCACGTCATCCAGAAAGCAGTTGCCCAGACTGACGTGAAGGTCTATAGTGTATCAACCAGCGCCAGCAGCGAGGGTATCGATCTGGGTAGCGACAATATTCTGGAAGTGAAGAAGCCTGTAGTAGCCACATTTGTGAGCACTGGCGGCTACGGCGGCATCAACTGGACAGCCATCGGTGAGACATGGCAGCTCTTAGGCAATCATCACCATATTCCTCTGACAAAGATCTTTGCCGACAATGCCGACAGAGCACCGCTCGACCGTTACACAGCCATTATCCTGGTAGATGGTTCCTATCAGCAGTTCTCCAACAAGTTTGTTGAGCGTCTGAAGAACTGGGTGGCCAACGGTGGTGTACTCATCACATCGCAGCGTGCCTCACAGTGGGCCATCGAGAAAGGCATCACCACCCATTTCGCCTCTCAGGACAAGAAGCAGGAGGAAGGCAAGAAGGACGAAAAACAAGACTACAAGCGCCTGGATTATGCTTCACAGCGCGAGCAGAACGGTCCGAACCGAATCGGCGGCGTGCTCTATGCTGCCGACCTGGACATCACCAATCCGTTGGCATTCGGTATTCACAACCGTCAGCTTTACACCATGAAGTCGGGCAATTACATCCTGCCCCGTCCGCAGAGTCCCTATGCCTCACTGTTACAGCTGAAGGGTGACAAGCAGTTAGGCGGCTATCTGACAAAGCAGAACCAGAAACTGCTGAAAGATGCCACAGTGATTGCCTTCGACAATGTAGGAGCAGGAACCGTAGTACTGTTCAGCGAGTCGCCCACTTATCGCGGCTACTGGCTCAGCACCGGTCGTATACTGACCAATGCACTCTTCTTCGGCAAGAACGTGTCGGGTGCATCGCGCTTTCGTCCATAATCAAAACCAGAAACAGTAAGTAGAAACAGAAAAAAACATCATCATATGAAAAGACTGATAATATATATTTGTTTTCTGATTGCAGCCCTCGATGTGGCAGCTCAGGAGGTGCTTCAGGGACGGGTACTCGATGCCCGTACCCAGGAGCCCATCATCGGAGCAGCCGTTCAGATCAGAGGAACACGCAACAACACCGTGAGCGACATCGATGGTCAGTTCTCACTCCAGATAGCAGGCAAGGAACCCTATACGCTCGACATTTCATACGTTGGCTATCTGTCGCAGGAGATTGAGGTTTACGACACCAGCGAGCCTGTTGACATCTTCCTGAGAGAGAATTCCAGACTGCTGAACGAAGTTGTCGTAGTAGGTTATGGTACAGCCAAGCTTCGCGACCTGACCGCCTCGATTACCTCTATCAACAAAGAATCGCTGAAAGGCGTAACTGGTAATAGTATCGACCAGATTCTGGAAGGACATGCCGCTGGTGTGATGATTTCCACCTCAGGCTCACAGGTAGGTTCTGCCCCAGTCATCAATATCCGAGGCGTAGCCTCCATCACCTCGAGCGTCACACCGCTCTACGTAGTTGACGGTGTGCCCATCAACTCGAGCAACATTGCCTCGAACACCGACTACAACCCTATCTCAGATATCAACCCAGCCGACATCAAATCGATTGATATCCTGAAGGATGCCGCCGCCAGCGCCATGTACGGTTCGAGAGCCGCAGCAGGTGTCGTACTGATCACCACAAACTCTGGAAGCGCTGGCAAATCAAAACTGACCTACGACTATAATATCGGCTTCAACTCGGCCACCAAACTGTTCAAGCCCATGGATGCCGTCCAGTACACTGACATCAAAAACCGAGGCTGGCTGAACAACGGCGGCGATCCCAACAACCTGCCCTATGCAACGATGACCGACAAGAACGGTAATATCGTCAGCACCAACTGGGTAGATCTGATATTCCGCACAGGTGTATCACAGAACCACAACCTGAACTTGCAGGGCGGAAACGACAAGGCCACCTACTATCTTTCGGGTAGCTACACCACACAGGAAGGTATCACCATTGATTCGAAATACGACCGTTTCTCGTTCAAAGGCAATGGTACCTATAAACTCAACAAATATGTAAAGGTAGGTTTCAACACCGGCTATACCTATAGTAAGATTCACACAGCCGATGACTCTCGCGGCGGTTCACTTAGCGCCATGGGTGGTCTCACACGTTTGGCTTATGTCGACCTGCCTAACGTACCTGCTCACAATGAGGACGGTTCGTTCTACGCCTCAGAACTGGCACCACGCAATCTTGGTAAGGGTAACAATGCCATCGAGGTATTCTACTATAATGCATTAGGACTGATTGAAGGTGGACAATATGGCGAGTCGAAGACTAACCGTATCCTTGCCAATGGCTATGTAGACATACAGCCTATTAAGGGACTCACCTTGAAATCGCTTTATGGTATCGACTGGACACTGATCCAGAACGAGTCGTTCGGAACCCCACTGCATGGCGGCAGCTATCCTAACGGCAGTAGCCGTACCGGCACCTCAAGCCTGAGAAGCTGGACCTGGACCAATACGGCCAACTATCAGTTCGACGTCAAGAAGCATCATTTCGACATCCTGCTTGGTATAGAGGCTTCTGAAAGTAATCGTCACGTCGTCACCCGCACAGGCACTACACTGAGTAATCCTGACCAGATGTACGTCGAGGCAGCCTACCTCACTTATGGCGGTTCAGGCAGTATTCTGGAGAGCAGTCTGTTCAGCTATATCAGCCGTTTCACCTACGACTGGAAGAATCGCTATTACCTGACAGCCAACTGGCGCCGCGATGGTCTTTCGAAACTGGGACGCAAATGGGGTAACTTCTACGGTGTCAGCGGTGCTTGGCGCATCTCCGACGAGTATTTCTTCCGTCCGTTGCGCCGTGTCATCGACGACCTGAAAGTGAAAGCCAGCTATGGTGTGGTAGGAAACGCCAATGTAGGCTGGTATGCCTCGAAGAGTGTCTACTCTGCATCGACCTATAATGGCGATGTATCCTATATCTCATCAGGCATCAACGACCCAAACTTAGGCTGGGAACAGACAGGAACCACCGATATCGGTATCAGTGCATCACTGCTGAAGGGAAGATTTAATGTGGATATCGACTATTTCTATGCCAAATCGAAGGACCTGATTCTGGATGCTTCACAGGCCTACTCCACTGGTATCGTGGGCGCCTCTGTATCTACCAACCTCGGCAAGACCCTCAACCAGGGAATAGAAATCAGCGTAAGTGGCGACCTGATCAGAAAGAAGGACTTTATCTGGACCAGCAGTTTCAACATCTCATTTGTTAAGAACAAGGTACTGGAGCTGGCCGACGATATCATCTCTGGTTCGAATATCACCACCGAAGGCTACTCAATGGCTCAGCTTTACACCTATCCTTCAGATGGCGTTGACCCACAAACCGGTCGCCGCATCGTGAAGATCAAGAAAGAAGATGGTACATACGATCGTGCCCTACTCATCTATAAATACGGTAAAGGCGGCGCTCAGCTCTATGAGTTTGATGGCGAGACTCCCTCGAAGTACACCATGAGCGACTGGAAGCCCGAAATCTCAGGCAACACCAAACCTACCTACTATGGTGGATGGAGCAATACATTCCGCTACAAGAACTGGGATGCCAAAGTAAACTTCCACTTCTCGGGTGGTAACAAGATTCTTAACTCTATGCGTGCCACACTTTCCGATGGACGCATGTGGAGCGGTACAGATGAGTACTATAACAATATCTGGCAGCAGCCTGGCGACAATGCCAAGTATGCCAAGGCTTCATACAACGACAACTACTCGAACGGTACAGCCAACCCAATCAGCGACCTGATTGAGAAAGGCGACTTTATCCGTCTGCAAAGCTTGTCTATCGGCTATCAGTTCGATACCAAGAAGTGGAGCAAAGAACTGGGCATCACCTCGGTCAGACTGTATGCCCAGGCACATAACCTCTTCTGCCTCACAGGCTATTCAGGTTTCGACCCAGAGATCAACTCGTATTACAATGATACGAACCTTCGCTCAGGAATCGATTCAAACACAACACCGTTGACTCGTACAATTACCTTCGGTGCTAATGTCACATTCTAAACCCAAAGAAGAACGATTATGAACAAAATATCCATCAAATCTATTTCCATAGCCCTTCTGTCAGCCTTTGTGCTGACAGCTTGCGGCGATGAATTCCTTGACAAGAATCCAAAACTCGATGTAACAGAGGCCGACATCTTTGCCTCAGAAAAGCTCATCGATGCCACCATGGCTGGCGTCTATACCCGATTCAAGACCAGCAACTTCGCTGGTGGAAACATTGCAGTGATATTCGATAACCGTGGCGATGACTTTGTGAATACAGGCAACAACACGTATGCCCATTCCGACACCTATAACATGACGGTAGGGCAAACCAGTATCATGAACCCGGGCTTCTTTCAGGCTGGCTATCTGGCCATCAATGCCGCCAACACTCTGAAAGAGAATCTCGAAAACAGAGATAACCTGCCAATATCTGAAGCCAAGCGCCAGCAATATATAGCCAGCTGCTTATTCATACGCGACATCAGCTGGTACTATCTGGCACAGGTCTATTCGCTTCCCTATGCCTACGATCCCAATTCGAAGGCCATCCCTATCCATACCGAAGCCGTCACAGGGCCTGGTCATAACGAAGCGCCACTATGGACGATCTCAGAAGTATACGAGCAGATTATCAATGACCTGAATGCAAGTGCCATTGCAGCCTTACCAGCAGGAGGCGGTTCTTCGATTGATCCTACCATTCCCTCACAGGCTGCCGCCCACATGCTTCTACAGCGTATCTACATGGCCAAGGAAGAATGGCAGAAAGCCATTGACGAAGGTGAGAAGGTGACGGGCTTTACCTTGAGTAACAGCGTACGCGATATGTTTGATGCTCCTTATCATACTTCAGAGAACATCTACTCGCTGCCTTTCACCAACACCGAGCGTGGCGGCGGCAACCCAGCCAGCTATATCTCGAGCGGTGCCGGTTATATTGATACCCTCAACGTACGCACAGGTATCGTCACCATCCCTGCTTATCGTCTGGCTGCCGACAGTCGCACATCGTTCATCAAGGTAGATCCTGCTAACGGACGCGAGACATGGTACGAAAAGTATGATGAGTACTCTACCCCATTGGAGTGGATTCATATCTTCCGCTATGCCGAAACCCTGCTCAACCTCTCTGAGAGCTATTTCAATATCGGCAACGAAGCGAAAGCCGCCGAGCTGCTTCATCAGGTGCGCAGCCGTTCCATCCCGACAGGCGATATCCTTGATGTCCAGTCACTCACAGGCGAAGAACTGCGACAGGCCATCTATCTCGAGCGCCGTGCAGAGTTTATCGGTGAAGGTATACGTGGCCTTGACATCAGCCGTCGCGCAGAAGACTTCATCCATCCTGCCGCCACCCGTACCAACGGCAAATGGGATACCGTTGTAGTAGCAACGCCCAGCAACCGCACAGCCTACTGCTGGTCACTTCCATCCTACGAAATACTGGTCAATACAGCTGCAAAATAAGCACTTTTAGTGGGGCATTTGGCGAAATACCATACTTATGGTATGCCAAATGCCCCATCGTTGGGATTGCAGGGGTACTAAAATCGCCGTACCTTTGCACCCAGAAACAATTAGTAATTATAAAAATGAATAAACGTATGAAAACAATGAATCGAATGCAAATGCAAGAAACCTGTTGTTGCTGTTGTATGATGGCAATGACAATGAAAGGGAGTGTATATATAATAGGTATAAATCAAACAAAACGTAAAGATTATGAAAAGAATAGTATTAGTTATAGCAGCAGTATTAAGCCTTGGTCTGAACAATATCTGGGCAGAAGGTAACGCCATCAACGAGACCAACGCAAAAAATAACATACGCACCATCAAGAGTCCGCGCTTTGCACGACCACTGGTAGAGAAATGGATAGAAGAGTACGCCAAAACTGAGCCAGGCGTAACCTTCCAACTTGCAAAAGGCTCAGGCAGTCTGAACAGTATAGACCTGCTTGTCACGTTTGGCAATCAGGACAACAATACACAAAATATTAGCCACGTTGTTTATTTCGGAGAGACAGCCGTGCTGCCTATCACTGCACGTAGCTCTGAGGCAGCTCGACTGCTCGAAGGAAAACATCTGAATAATAAGAAACTGAAACAGCTCTTCTTCTTGAACGACGATTTCGAAGAGGATGTCAAGAAGAACAAGACCTTTGAGAGTCTCACCATCTATAGCGGAAGCAATGCCACATCGGTAGCCTCATCGTTCGCCCACAATTTCGGCGAAGAAAGCAGTAATTTCCGTGGCAAACGCATCTCTGGCGACGATTTATTCTTAAACAGCGCACTTGCCAAGGATCCTCTTGGCGTGTCGTTCAACGCATTACCCAACATCTTCGACCTGGAAAGCCGTCAGCTCAAGAGCGAACTTTCATTGATAGGATTGGACATCAAGAAGGATCTGGCCGACAACTTTAACGATAACAGTACACTCGACAAGTTACTGACTGCTCTTGAAAGCAGTAAGATTGCCGAAGTGGCTATTGAGAAAGTCGGCATCAGCGTGAACCATGCCGACGATGAAGTAAACAAATTCCTGGAATGGGTACTGGCCAATGGCACAAAATACAACCACGAATTTGGATTGTTGAATCTTAAGTAAAACACAGCACATACTTATGGTAAAAAGATTGTTTATTGCAACACTCGTTGCAATAGGGCCCTTAGCGGCCCTCGCACAGGGCCTGGTTACTGGTCATATCACCGATGTCCGAACAGGTGAACCGTTGATAGGCGCCTCGGTGATTGTCAAGAGTGAAAAGGGAAAAGGTGTAGTAACCGATATAGACGGAAACTTCAGTCTACAGACAAAGGTTGAAGCCCCCCTGACCCTAAGAGTGGAATATGTAGGCTATCGTGCCCTCGATGTAGATGTATATGACTTCGACGAGCCTGTTCAGATACAACTCATTGAGAACTCTAACAGCTTGGAAGGTATCGTTGTAACAGGTGTAGCACAAGGCACCTCCAGAAAAGGGCTTTCCTTTGCCTTGACAAAGGTGAGCGACGAGTTAATCAGCGCTGTTCCTCAAACCGATGCCTCAACCACCCTACGTGGAAAAGTGGCCGGTATCAGAATAGAACAATCCGATGGTAATTCTGGCGCAAAGGTATATCTTCGTGGAGCAAAATCCATCAACGGCAATATTGAGCCACTGATTGTGATTGACGGTTTTGTAACCTCACTGTCATTATCTGACATAAACCCAACAGACATCGAGACTATCGAGATTGTCAAAGGTGCCGCAGCATCAGCACTTTATGGTACCCGTGGTGAAGGTGGTGTCATTCAGATCATCACCAAAAAAGGAAGAGGTAACAAACTGAGCGTTACACTCGACAACGAGTTAGGATTCAGCCATGCCATCAATATTCCTAAAACTTCACAATATCATCACTACAAGGTGAATAGCGATGGATCGTTTGCACTGAATCAGGGTGGTCGCGTTATCGATTACCAGGAGAATGGATATTCTGTTAACCTTCATCCCTACATCAATCCTGTCGATAACATCAGCAACCTGCTGAGCGACCAGCCCTTTTACAACAATACCGTTTCACTCGGTGCCTCAGGCGAGCAGTACAATATCTATGCATCTTTCCAGAACCAGTCGAAAGGTGGTGTTACCAGTGCCATCGATGCTGATAAGAAGCAGAGTTTCCTGTTTAACTTAGGATATAAGCCCGTCAAAGGACTGACAACCGAGTTCACCGCCCAATACAGTGTGAGCAATAATCCCTCGTATGTTGCCAACAACTCAAGTGCCAACGGACTGGTGTATTCAGCCCTGTTGCTGGAGCCGTTCATTAACCTGGCACAGAAAGATGAATCAGGCAAATATCTGGTTGCCCCCGATGGTCTGAATCTGGTATCGAGCCAATTCAGTAACCCACTCTATGAGTTTACCAATCGACAGTACGATTACACGACTAAGAACCTGTTGCTTGGTTGGAAAGCCAGATACCAGATATCCAAAGCATTCAGTGCCGAGGCAGCCTACTCTATCCAGCGTACAGACTATCTGACAGAGAACTATTACCCTATTGGTTATGAGACACTGTCAGTAGACGCGACCAAAAACAATGGTTATTATGAGAAGACAACCAGACAGACCAATACAAGAAACGCCCAGTTCCAGCTGAACTATAACCAAAAGGTTGGTGACTTTGATCTGAGCGCAGCTTTCAAAAGTGTCTACGAATATGAGCAGATAGACGGGTTCAGTGCTAATGGTTACAATCTGACTGCACCTGTAAAATCACTAAACATCACAGATGCTTCAACCCGTAGCATTTCTTCTACATGGCAGAAAACGGTCAACTACGGTTATTTCCTGAATTTCAAAGGCAGCTGGAAAGACAAGTGGTTCTTGGATGTATTAGGACGTCTTGACAAAAGCTCACGTTTTGGCAGCAACGTCAGCTGGGCATTCTTCCCTCGTGCGTCAGTGGCTTATCGACTCACTCAAGACTTTAAGTTAGGTCCTGTCAATGAATTGAAACTGCGTGTTGCCTATGGTGAGGCTGGTAGTCTGCCACCTTATGGTGCAAAGGACAGCCGTGTAACACTGACGAATTCGGGTGGTGTCAGCTTTACCCAAAACGCCAATACAGATCTGAAACGTGCCATCACAGCAGAGACAGAGTTCGGATTCGATGCCGTTATCTGGAACTGGTTGAACGTACAGTTCAACTATGCCTTCGCAAGAAGTAAGAACGACTTTATCTCAGTTCCCTCATTTACGCCTTCACAGGGTTCTGCCACCATCTATGATAATCTAGGTAAGGTTAAGTCAAACTCTTTGGAGTTAGAGTTCTCTGGTCGTATCATCAATACCAAGAATTTCTCTTGGGATGCAGGCTTGACGTTCAGCCGTGTCCGCAGTGAAATCACCGACATGGGAGATATCCCTGCCTTTACAGACGGTGACTATCGTCGCGACAAGGGTTTAAGCACCTCTACCATCTGGGGATATGGTATCTTTACGGATTTGAGGCAGTTAAAGACTAACGAGGCTGGCTATGTAACAAATGCCGGCGACGGAACAAAGACATTGAACGATTACACAGTTAACTCATTAGGCTTTGTAGTAGAGAAAGCTGCATTAGGCACCAAGAACGAAGCACCAGTCTTCTATGTAGATGAGAAAACAGGAAACACCAAAGTGATTGGTGATGCACAGCCCGACTTCACTGTAGGTTTCAGCAATACTTTCACTTATGGTCCGTTCTCTCTCTACGCTTCGCTCGACTGGAAGAAGGGTGGTCAGAAGTATAACGAAACGGTACAGTATCTGGCTTATGTGTCACGCTCGGAATTCGACGATAAAGCTGCACAAGCCGGTCTTCCACTCACTTTTGCAACACAGGTATTCAATGCTGAGTTGCCCACCGACTATTGGGTTGAGGATGCAGGCTATGTGTCACTACGCGAGCTATCACTCTCGTACAATATCCCAGTAGCACGCCTTGGTCTTGGACAGTGGATAAAGAAAGCGCGCTTTGCCTTACTCGGACGTAACCTCTTCATCCTGACTAAGTTCACTGGTGTCAATGTTGATGGTGACAACTATGATGGCAGTGCCGGTACATCCGATTTCTTTAACTATCCATCATACCGTACACTCTCAGCTAAGTTAACGATTGATTTTTAAATGCAGATTACAATGAAAAAGAATATCCTACCATATATCGCAGCTGTTGTCTTGTTCACAGCATGCGAGAAAACAGATTTCGACGATCCAAGCACTCTTACCAACGAGGAAGCTGTTAGCATCATCAAGAGTTTTAGCTATTCGCTCGTAACCAGTAGTGTGCAAACGGTATTCAATACAACTACCAGCACAGCAGGCGTCCATTTCAGTTTGCTGGCCGACCAGACCACCAATACCAATGGTAACTCCAACTGGTGGTATTACGCCCAGGAGCCGCGCATGAGGATTATCAATAGCAGTTCTGAGCGTTCCTATAGTGCCTCGCTCAACGCACTCTACAGCAGTTTTTATCAGGCTAACCTGGATGCGACGAAAGTTATCGACATCATTGAGAATCAAGGAGGTAAAGCTTATGATGATGCCGGTAAGGACCGAACAAGCGACTGTCTTGTAGGAGCCTACTATGCTAAAGGTGTTGCTCAGGGCTATCTTGGCAATCTTTATGATCGTGGCATCATAGTAGATAACATTTCACTGACAGAAAAAGGCTATCCCGATTCTTACAAGGACTTGACCCTGAATGGTGTCAAGCACCTCGAGAAAGCGATTGAACTCGCCCAAGGCTCAAATGCTTTGCAGTTCGATTTTCTCAGAGGCATCACCATCAGCAAGGACGATTTTCTGAAACTTGCCAATTCCATCGCAGCCCGTATCTTGTCGTCTATAGCACGTGATAAATCTGAGGCAGAATCCTTGGGTGCAGCTTATTGGCAGAAGGTCTTGGCGTTTGCAGAAAAGGGATTCACCAATGATTTCCTGATTACTACAACCTCGGGCGGCTACTACAATGCATTGCTTAACAACCTGAATTTCAAGGGTAATAGCAATCGCCCTGTCGATGTCAAAGTGCCTTATCTGGCAGACAATACACATACCTACCCTAATTACTATCCCACAGACGATACCATCTTAGGTCCTATCACAACAGATGACGACCGCTTTTACCAGTATTTCTCATATACGCCCAACTTTGGCATCCTGATGGAATCACGCGGTCGAGGACTCTTCTCAAACTATATCCGCGAACGTTGGACTAATAGCAGTAATAGTCTGGCTGAAGTAGGCTCCATCAACCCTTATTTCCTGGCAGAAGAAATCAGGTTATTAAAAGCAGAGGCCAAGCTCTGGCTTCAGGATTATGAGGGAGCTGCCGCCTTGCTGAATGCTGCTGATGCAGCCCGTAAGTCACAAGGGCATCTGGGCAATATCGCAGCCAATGAGGATGCCATCCGTCAGGCTATCCACTATGAGTACGCCATAGAGATTGATGCCGCAGGTGGCGTCACTGTACCATTCACCTTCATGCGCCGCAACAACCTGTTGATAGGAGGTACGCCTACAGAGTATCCGATCCCTCAGAAACAACTCGAACTTATCGGCGAGGAGCTGTATAGCTTCGGTGGAAAAGAGTACATCGGCGAAAAAGGCATCTTCGGCGAGTTGGCTACTGCTTACGACACTGGTTGGAAAGCTTCAGAATAATGGAATCATAACAACATAGAGAATAAATCATATGAATATCAGATACAAGTTTTTGAGCCTCATATGCCTGCTCACATGGGGATACGGCGCTTACGCCCAAACCGGCACATTAGAGGAGAAAGCCGATTCCAATGGTTATATAGTCTTTGATGGCGATAAGGCTCCCGATTTTGTTGCCACCCTGACCGACGGCCAACAGGTAAGACTGTCCGACCTGCGAGGCAAGTTAGTGATGATACAGTTCACCGCCAGCTGGTGTGGGGTATGCCGTAAGGAGATGCCATTCATCGAGAGTGATATCTGGCAGAAACACAAAGACGATCCTAATTTTGTATTGATTGGCATCGATCGCGACGAGCCCATAGATAAGGTCAAAGCCTTCGCCCAGAAAACCGGCATCACCTATCCCCTGGCACTTGATCCCGGTGCTGACATCTACGCTAAATACGCATTGCGTCAATCAGGAATCACTCGTAACATCCTGATTGACCGCGATGGAAAAATCATCAAGCGCACACGTCTTTTCAATCAGGAAGAGTTCCAGTCGCTGGTTAACACAATAGACAAGTATTTATCAAAATAAAAAATAGCATAAGATGATGAAACGAAATATATCACTTTCGATTATTGCACTCTTGCTGGGGGGCACTCATCTGGAAACGACAGCTCAGACCAATACACAGAAGCAGCCGATAGGCATCGACTTCTTCTCGAAAGTCCAGGCCATATCCGATGTCAAGACCATTGGCAACGATATCTTCTTTGTTATCCGCAAAGCCAATATTAAGGACGACAAGTACACAAGCGATTTATACCAATTAGTAGATGGCCGTGCCAAAGCGCTAACCACCTCAGGTACCGTCGGAGGATATGATGTGCTTGCCGACGCCATCATCCTGAAAAAACGGGATAAGGGACAGACGGTGTTCCTTGAACTTACAAAAGGTTATGGTGAAGCCACAGAATGGTTGCGTCTGCCATACTCAGTAGGACAGGTGAAATATATCAGTCGTCAGCATTTCTTCTTCACGGCATCCTATAAGCTACATCAAACAAACGACAGATTGCCCGATTCCCTGAAAGCCAAGGACGCCAACAAACGCTACCGAATCTTCGACGAGCTACCATTTTGGTCGAACGGACGTGGCGACATCAATGGCTCACGTCAGGTACTGTATGAGTATAAGAACGGACAGGTTAAGGCGCTGACCGACTCCCTACAGAATGCCGGAGGTCTTGCATTAAGTCCTGATCACCGCTATTTGGCATATACGATTTCTGACAAGAAGAGTTTCCGTATCCACAGCAATCAACTTCACATCTACTCGATTGCTGAGCAGACATCCAAACAACTGGGTATAAAAGATAGCACCAGCTATGGTTCCCTGCAGTTTATCGATGGACAGCGTCTTTTCCTAACCGCCAAGACGCATCGTGCAGATAACCCTCAGGCCAACAGTCAGTTCTACCACTTATCCATTCATAGCGGTCAGTTCAAGCAGGTCTACAATGGCGAACCATACGAGCTGGGCGGTGGACTCGCCACAGATACCAAAGGCGGCAATCACTCAGAGCCACTTATTGATAAGGATGGCATCATCTTCAACACCACCGCCATTGACAGACTTCCCCTTGTCAGACTATCTTGGAAAGACGAGACTGTTACCCCGCTAACTCCTCTGAATTATGATGTCGACGCCTATCTGCGTTATCAGAAGGGATTTCTCCTGTTGGCTTCAGAAGGACAAAACGGTCAGGAATTCTATTTGTTCGACGGCAAAAATGAACCCAAACGAATCAGCGATATCAATACGTCAACGTTCGCATCCCATCAAGTTGTCACCCCACAGGAAATCAAATATATCAATGGGGCTGGACAAGAGCAACGTGGATATATCCTACCGCCAACCAATTTCGAGTCAGGAAAGAAGTATCCCACGATTCTCGACATCCATGGTGGCCCTCGTGCAGCCTATGGTGCAGGATTCTTTCACGAGATGCAGTATTGGGCCAATCAGGGATATGCAGTCATCTTTGCTAATCCTCGGGGAGGAAGTGGTCAAGGCTCTGACTATGCCCAACTGAAAGGCGACTTCGGTGGTCGCGACTACGATGATATCATGGCATTTGTTGATGCTGCCATTGCACAGTTCGACTATATAGACAAAGATCGTCTTGGCGTAACAGGCGGATCATATGGTGGTGTGATGACCAATTGGATTATCGGCCATACAGACCGTTTCCGTGCGGCAGCCTCCCAACGCAGTATCAGCAACTGGGTATCACTCGAAGCCCTCAGCGATATCGGCTACAATTTTGGTTGGGGATATATAGGTGCAGATCCTTGGACAAACAATCAAGAACTATGGAAAAAGTCTCCCCTTGCTTATGCAAACAAGGTCAAGACACCAACTCTTTTCATCCATAGCGATGAGGACTACCGTTGTCCTCTGCCCGAAGGATTACAGATGTACAGTGCATTGCAATATTTTGGTGTAGCTTCACGCATCGTCATCTTCAAAGGTGAGAACCACGAGTTATCTCGTAGCGGCCGACCGCTCAATCGAATCAAACGACTTCAAGAAATTACAAACTGGTTTAATAAATACTTGAAATAATGAAAAGAACTATTGGATTATTACTGTTGGCCACACTGGTAGTTGGCAGCAGCTCAGCAGCAAAAAAGAATACAAAGGGAAATCAGAAAGCAAAGGTTGCCCTGGACTATATAAACAACAATTTCGCCACCTACGACAAATTGCAAAAGACCATTTGGGCCAATCCTGAGTTAGGGTTTCTCGAGACTAATAGTAGTGGGCTGCTAAAGCAGCATCTCCGTGAGAACGGTTTTAGCATTGAGGAAGGTGTGGCTGGTATGCCAACGGCTTTTGTAGCAACTTATGGCAGCGGCGAACCTGTAATCGGTTTTCTGGCTGAGTTTGATGCTCTACCTGGTCTCTCCCAAGACACTGTCCCCTATCGCAAGCCTATCAAAGAGAATGCTCCTGGTCAGGGGTGTGGTCATAACACATTTGGTGTCGCTTCAAGCGCTGCTGCTGTATCACTGAGTAAATGGCTGGCATCCAACAATCAGAAAGGAACGATCAAGGTGTATGGTTCGCCAGCCGAGGAGGGTGGTGCAGGTAAGGTATATCTTGTTCGAGAAGGCTTGTTTAAGGGCGTTGACGTCGTACTCGATTGGCACCCCTCATCAGTCAATGCCGTAAGTACTAATGGAGGAACAGCCATGGTAATGGTCGACTATAAGTTCTATGGTAAGCCAGCCCATGCTGCAGGAAATCCATGGAAAGGGCGTTCGGCGTTGGATGCCGTTGAGGCATTCGACTACATGGTCAACCTGCTTCGAGAACATGTCCCCACTTCATCACGTATCCATTATGTCATTCCCGATGGTGGCTTTGCACCCAATGTAGTACCAGAATACGCCCGTGTAAGCTACTATATCCGCAGCCCCAAGAGAGACATCTTGAATACGCTGACAGAGTGGATTGATTCGGCTGCCGTAGGTGCAGCCAAGGGCACCCAAACCAGAGTAGAAAAGGAGATTGTAGCCGGAACTTATGAGCGATTGCACAACAAAACATTATCGCGTGTGATTCAGAAAAATCTGGAAACAGTAGGTGGCGTCATCTACGACGAACGAGAGCGTAAGTTTGCCGAAGCCCTCAACAAAGCCAGCGGCAATCCAGATTCACTTGTCAATATGGCAGCAAAGGTTCTGCCCTTGGCTGAATTTCCCAAAGAAGGGAGTGGCGGTTCAAGCGATGTCGGCGATGTATCTTGGGTTGTACCTTTAGCCAGTTTCGGAGCGGCCACCTTTGTTCCTGGCAGTCCGGGACATAGTTGGCAGAATGTAGCGACCGATGGAACCACAATCGGCACAAAAGGACTATTAAATGCCAGCCGTGTGTTTGCATTAACCGCTGTCGACTTGTTTACCGATTCCAAATTGCTAAACGCTGTCAAAGAGGAATTTAAGAAAGAAGTAGGACCTGATTTTAAATATGTTCCGTTGTTAGGTAATCGTAAACCAGCCCTCGATTATCGTGTTTCAAAGTAAGAATAATCGAAAATGGTACGGGATTCTCACTGGAATTCCGTACCTTTGCATATGAATATGAAAACATCATTTATTTGGATTGGTGCCCTCGTCGTGGGTGCAGTATTAGGATGGCTCGGGCTGGAATGGCTCGATGCTTCGATGAATTTTGTAGCTACCGTATATACACGCTTGTTTCAATTATTGGCGGTGCCAACCATTGTATTGGCTGTCATTACCACATTTTCCACGTTCGGTTCTAAGGGGTCTGGACGCATCTTTGGTCATACGCTTACCTACACCCTACTCACAACTTTAGCAGCCGCAAGTATAGGGGCCGTCCTCTATGTACTCATTGCCCCGGGCAAACTGCCCCTTGATTCGTTGGTCAATGCTACTCTGACTTCCGATCTCGCCCCTCAGACCTCATATATAGATCATGTCGTGAGCATCATTCCTAACAATATCGTACGTCCATTTATTGATGGTAACGTACTGTCATTGCTTTTATTAGCTTTTGCCATCGGTTTCGGTCTGTCTAAACTACCCGAATCTGAAAACAAGACGACAGTCGTTAGGGGGCTGATTGGTTTGCAAGAATTATTGTTTTTATTGATTCGCGGCCTTATCCGGACTCTTCCCTTGGGTATCGTGGCATTCTCTGCCCAACTGTCGGCACAGGTGTCAACAGGTGTGGTGGCCGACTCTATTGGCAAATATGTATTAGTGGTATTAGGGGGGAATGTCATCCAGTTCTTCGTAGTGCTACCACTATTCCTATTAGCTCGCGGGCTGAACCCCATCCATGTGCTTAGCAAAATGATGCCTGCTGTGCTCATGGCACTCTTCACCAAGAGCAGCGCCGCAACCCTACCTGTAACCATGGATACCGCAGAAAAGCGTCTGGGTGTCCGTCAGAACATCAGCCGCTTTGTACTCCCCATATGTACCACCATCAACATGAATGGTTGCGCAGCCTTTATCCTTGTCACTTCGCTGTTTGTCATGCAGCAAGGCGGCACGCCACTCACCCTAAGCACTATACTGATGTGGATAATCATCTCGGTAGTCTCGGCTATCGGTAATGCAGGTGTACCCATGGGGTGCTTTTTCCTCACGTTATCATTAATGTCTGGCATCGGCGCACCAGTAGCCGTTTTAGGCATCATCCTGCCCATTTACACCATTATCGACATGATTGAAACAGCAGAAAACGTATGGAGCGACTCATGTGTAGCAGCAATGGTCGACCATGATATATAAATAGTTCACTTCTTACTCATAGCCCTTTCTTCCATCGCCAGACTATGAGTTCTTTATGGTTTGGATGTATTCCTCATAGGAGATAAAGCGTCCACCCATCGACTTCAAGTGGGGTGTTTCGAACTGGCAATCGATAAGTTTACCACCCAATGAACCGAATGTGCGCGCCAAATGAATCAAAGCGAGCTTCGAGGCATTGGGAACAAGCGAGAACATGCTCTCACCAAAGAAAGCCGTACCAAGATTGATGCCGTACAGTCCGCCCACCAACTGCGAATCGTTCCATACCTCCACACTGGCAGCAAACCCCTGCCGATACATCTCGGTATAGGCCTCAATCATCTCAGCACCCAACCAGGCACCTTCGTCCTGGTTGCGGTTCTGGGCGGTAGCACAACCGCGTATCACACTCTCAAAATCCTGATTAATCGTTAAACGATAGTCGCCTTTGTTTATCAACTGACGCATAGAGTGGCTGACGTGCACCTCGTTGGGGAAGATCACGAAGCGTTGCAACGGACAATACCATAGAGGCTCGTCTTGATGTTTAAACGAAAACCAAGGGAAAAAACCATTGGAATAGGCCAATATCAAGCGATCGACCGATAAGTCACCGCCAATAGCCACCAGTCCATCTTCCTCACCCAAATGCGGGTCAGGGAACCACAAATCGTTATCCAATTGATAAACTGCCATCGCGCGTACCTATTATAACTGAGCCACCTTGTTTCAGACTGCCAAACAGTATCTCGCGCATTAGCAACGGTTTCAGCCGCTGGGCTATCACACGATCCATCTCGCGAGCACCATACTCGCGGGTATAGCCTTCTTTGAGTAACAACTGGAAGGCGTCGTCGCTCAGCGTCATCTCCACCTGCTTGGCAGTCAGTTTCTCCTGTAGTTCACCCAGTTTCTTACGCAGAATCAGGGTCGCCATTTCACGATCCATATCGTTGAACACCACAGTTCCGGTCAAGCGATTGATGAATTCAGGTTTGAACAACCGCTTCACCTGCTTCAACATAGCTTCGCCGCGCGTGGTACTGCCAACAAAGCCGATATTGGCCTGACCAGCATATTGGGCACCGGCATTCGAGGTCATAATCAAAATGACATTACGGAAGTCGGCCTTACGTCCCTTGTTGTCTGTCAGCCGGGCATAATCCATTACCTGCAACAGAATATTGTAGATGTCCTGATGGGCCTTTTCAATTTCGTCGAGCAGTAGCACACAATTAGGCGTCTTACGGATAGCATCGGTCAGCAATCCACCGTCCTCGTAGCCCACATAGCCTGCTGGCGAGCCTATCAGCTTAGCCACGGTGTGCTTCTCAGTATATTCACTCATGTCGAATCGTAGCAGGGCAATACCTAACTCCGTAGCCAGAACACGAGCCACCTCAGTCTTACCCACACCGGTAGGTCCTACAAATAGCAGCGATGCCAAGGGTTTATTGTCGTCGAGCAGTCCAGCCTTCGATAGCTGTACCGACTCTACCACCTGACGGATAGCCTCATCTTGACCATAAATCTTCGATAACAGACGTGGAGCCAACGTCTCCAACTGACTATTATCGTCATCCTCAGTCATTACCATCGCTTCAACCTTGCAGGTCTTTGCCAACACATCCGAGATATCAGTCTTCGTGACACGCCCCTCATTAGTATTACTTCTTACTTCTGCCATAGCACCAGCCTCGTCAATGAGGTCGATAGCCTTGTCGGGCAGATAGCGGTCGTTTACATATTTAAAGCTGGCATCCACGGCAAAGTCGAGTGCCGCCTCATCGTAGATCACATGATGAAACGTTTCGTACTGTCCGCGCAGCTGTCGCAGGATGTGTTTGGTCTCCTCGGGTGTAGGCTCAGTGATGTCAATCTGCTGGAAACGACGTACCAATCCTTTCGAGCGAGAGAAATGACGATTGTATTCCTCGTAGGTAGTCGACCCGATAAAACGGATACTACCACTCTCCAGATAGGGTTTCAACATATTCGAGGCATCCATAGAACTATCACCGATAGCGCCCGCTCCTACCAGCGTATGTATCTCGTCGATGTACACGATATTTCGATCAGACTCTTCCTGAATGCCATCCATAATGAGCTTGATTCGATTCTCAAAATCACCACGATACTGTGTACCAGCCAACAGGGTTCCTATATCGAGCTGGTAGATCCGGCTACCCTTCAGTCTGTCAGGCACGTTACCTTCGGCTATCAGTCTGGCCAGTCCCCAAACCAGAGCGGTCTTGCCAACACCAGGTTCGCCAACATGCAACGGGTTATTCTTATCCTTGCGACACAGCACCTGGATAGTGCGCTGCAGTTCAGACTCACGTCCTATCAACGGATTGTGCTGATGATACAGATCGTTCATACAGGTCACCAGACGTCGCCATGCACCTTCTTGCCGGTTCGCGCCAGTCTCAAGTTCCAGATGGTCAGCCACCTCGTAGGCGCTAATCAGTTCGCTCATAAAATCGCTCTCGTTATCACCCAACGCATCTTTTAGCAGATAGGCTGCCCATGACTCCTTGAGTTGTAACAGTCCCATGGTCAGATGCGGAGCATCGAGGGCTGTGGCTGAGCTATTGACAACCTGTAAGCAGGCCAACTCCAGCAGCTGGCCCATTTGTACAGAAGTCTCTGGCTCATAATCACATTCCTCGGGCACCATTTCGATTTTCTCCAAACAATCCTCTAAACGGTCCTGAAACAGATCGGCCGAGTAATAGGTATCGAAGGTTTGATTGAACTCATAATCATCCAACAGCACCATCAACAGATGCTCTGGCATCAGGAACTCATGACGATAGCCCTTACAGCATTTCAGACTGTTATGCAACAGTTTGATAGCGCGAGGTGATTGCTGTATTTCTGCCATATTTATGCCTCCTCTGGTTCTACTGTCAGTCTAAGCGGGAATCCCTCTTCGCGAGCCATATTGCTAGCCTTGCGCACCTTCGAGGTTGCTACATCGTAACTATAAATGCCCACCACTGCTTTATCAGAATGATGCACCTGCAACATCAGCGCCTCGGCCTCAGCCTCACTCTTGAAAAACACCTGGGTCAGAATCTTCACCACAAACTCCATCGTCGTGAAGTCATCATTATAGATGGTCACCTTATATCGCTGAGGCTCACGCAGATCAGTGCGCTGCCGCTCTTTTGTAGCCGATTGTTGCTTTGCCATACACTCTAAACCATTTTGGCTGCAAAGATACACAATAATTTCCAATATACAAAATGAATACCCACAATACAATCTAAAGGTGTATTCTATATATAAATAGGTATAATAGAATACGTAGGTGTTTTTAAGACTTTTGTGAAGAAGTGTCAAAACTACCCGTTTTCGCACACAATTTGATTGTGTTCGCACACAATGACTTGATGTATATCAAAAGAAGGGCACTTTTTTTAGGAAAATAGAGCATAAGTATTGCGAGATTGCAAAAATCGTCGTACCTTTGCAACGTCAAAAGACAACAAGAGTTCTTCAATAGAAGCATAGAAAGATAATACAGAGGTATTAGTTAAGGTAAAATAAAGATTGATTGATTTAGGTTTTAGTTAGAGTTAATAGTTAGTTAGAATTTGGTTTTAGGTTTATTAGTTAGTTAAATTGGAGATAGGTATTTCTAAGGTGTTAGAAAAGATTTGTTAGTAAGGATAACAAAGACGCAGTGGTGACACTCCGTTTTTTCTCAGAAAAAGGTTTTTAGTTATTCATAGATTGTTGGTGCCGCCCTCGAGTCGTTGATGACCCTTGAGCGGCTTTTTTTATGTCTATACACTATAAATCTTATACTATTTGGTTTTTAATTTCAACTTATCGGCCCAGCTACCACGGAACAGTCGTACCAGAAAAATCATGCCACGGAATGTCAGTTCGATGGCCATAGCCGTCCATACACCGCGTAACCCCCACTTAGGTGCCAGAGAGGCTGCTAATGTGAGCCTGACGCCCCACATCGAAGCCAGACTCATGATGGCAGGGATGATGGTATCGCCCGCTCCCACAAAGATGCCGTTGATTACGATGGCAGCCGCAAACATGGGTTCGGCCCAAGCCTCAATGCGCAGCACCTGTACCCCTAAAGCAATTACCTCGTCGACAGGCGACATGATAGCCATCAGTTGAGGAGCAAAAACCCACATCATCACACCCATCAGTGACATAACGGCAATACCCAAGCCCACAGACATGCGGGCAAACGAGCGAGTGAGCTGACGCTGACCAGCACCAATCCCCTGTCCTACCAGCGTGGTGGCAGCCTCAGCAATGCCAAAGCCTGGCATATAGCAGAGACTCTCGACCGTGATACCCAATGAGTGGGCAGCGATAGCTATCGTACCCAAAGGGGCCACAATGAGCGTGCTTACCATCTGAGCCGATCCCATCAGAAGGTGTTGCAGCCCCATGGGAGCACCGATCCTAAAAGCATTACCAATAGTGTCAGCCTTAGGCTTGAATGATCCAGGACGCCCCACCAACGATAACATCTTCGACTTGACCAGCAGAAAATACAGCATCAGACTGGCCGTAACCAGCATAGCCATACCCGTACCGATAGCAGCCCCCATTACCCCCAAACCTAGAATATATATAAAGAGGAAGTTAAAAACAACATCCATCACACACATTCCTATATTCAGCACGGAGGGTATCTTCATGTTGCCAGAACACTTTAACATGGATCCGGCCAGACCTTCCATCTGGAAGAAGATACCACAGGCACCGAAAATAGCAAAATAGAGCGAAGCATCGCGCGCTATTTCGGCAGATCCTCCCATCCAGTAAGGCAGAAAAGGACTAATGGCAAGCGAGGTAAGGGATATGAACAACGCCCAAAGCAGACAACACACTAAAGCCTGTCGCAATACCCGGCGCGCAGCTTCAAAATCGTTGGCACCGATAAAATGTGCCACCTGAACCGAGAATCCCATGTTAGCAGCAGAGGCCAAACCGCCCAACAACCAACCAGTGGTCTCAACCAATCCGATAGATGCCGACGCATTAGCCCCCAGATGGCCCACCATTGAGGCATCAATAAAAAACATGACCGTTGCGGAAATCTGTGCTAAAATAGAAGGTATACTCAAACTAACGATTAACCAAAGCTTCTCCCTTTGGGTCATCGTTCGGCCCTCGCGTATGTACGAAAGCAGCAGTTCGCTGTTCTTAACCTTCTTCATACAGACTTTCTTAAACTAAAAAAGGATGTGATTTCTCACATCCTAACTCTGTTTTCGTGGGCGTTGACGGATTCGAACCGCCGACCCTCTGCTTGTAAGGCAGATGCTCTAAACCAGCTGAGCTAAACGCCCTCATTTCTTGTAAGCGGGTGCAAAGGTAAGAAGATTTTTTGAGACCGCCGCATGTTTTATCAAAAAACTGTCAAATTTTAACACTCATTCACTATTTAACCCAATAAATGTTCGATATCACCTTGCGGAAGGATGCAAAGAATAGCTTTTCCGTCGGGTGTATAATTCACATTCGAGCAGGTAAAAAGATCATTAATCATACCTTCCATCTCGTCGTTATTCAGAATCTGGCCATAAGGAATGGCAGCACTCTGTGCCAACCGCAATGCTAATGACGAGTGAATAGATGATAACGACTCGTTAGCATTTGTACCCGAAACCATTTCGTGAAGTAACGATTGGGGACTGAGTCCTTCAAGTCCTGAAGGCATACCATTCACTGCATAAGTATTACCACCAAGATCACTCAGATCAAATCCAATAGCCGACAACTCAGGAAGTAGTTGCTGCATAGTTACCGCATCGGCTGGTGAAAACTGAATAGTCTCTGGGAAAAGCAGCTTCTGCGTGCTGATAACACGACTATCGAACTGACTCATATAACGATCGTAGAGTACGCGCACACTGGCACGATGCTGGTCAATAATCATCAGTCCAGACTTAACGGCAGTCATCAGATACTTGCCTTTATACTGATAATGGGCAGGCGACTTCTCAGAGAGAATCTCAGTGGCCGACTGCGGCTCTACCGTATTATCATCCTCGAACATCAAGGACTGCTGGGCAGGTTCTTCGCGGAAACTTCCATGTTCCAACCCATCATAAAGTGTTTCCCACTGAGAAGCCACAGTTCTACTACCACCACTACTCTGCTTGAATGGGTTGTACTCTGGATTATAATTGACACGAGGTGACGAATAGCTCTCATGCACATTAGAATTGTCGAAGACTGGAATATCGGGCTGTCCTTGGGTATCAAAGTCTATTGAAGGAACCTCGCAGAACTTCCCAATACCATCACGCACAGCAGCTGCCAATATCTGCCAGATGGCCTGTTCATTCTCGAACTTAATCTCAGTTTTGGTAGGATGGATGTTAACATCAATCTCACTAGGTTCAACCTTTATATATAAGAAATAAGGTATAGACATACCCTCGGGCACCAGGCGATCATAAGCTTTCATCACCGCCTTGTGGAAATAAGCATGCCTCATGAAGCGACCATTGACGAAAAAATAGTCACAGCCACTCTTCTTACGTGCAGCCTCGGGCTTACCCACAAAACCGCTGACATCACACATGGCTGTATGCACTTCAACGGGCAACAAATCCTGACTATACTGCTTACCAAACACATCTGCAATACGCTGGCGCAGACTGCCTGCACGCAGATTCAGCATCTCTACTCCATTGTGATGCAAGGTAAAATGGATATCAGGATAGACAAGCACGATACGCTCAAATGCCGTGAGGATATTATTAAGCTCGGTAGCATTGGTCTTGAGGAACTTACGACGGGCAGGCACATTGAAGAACAGGTTATCAACCTTGAAATTACTACCCACCGGACACGACACTGGTTCCTGCCCGGTAACCCTCGATCCCGCAATAGTGAGCTTAGTACCAACCTCATCTTCCTGCCGACGTGACTGCAGCTCTACCTGAGCGACAGCAGCTATCGAGGCCAGTGCCTCACCGCGGAATCCCATCGTACGCAAGGCAAACAAATCGTCAGCCTGCGAGATCTTCGAAGTAGCATGACGCTCAAACGACAAACGGGCATCAGTAGGACTCATACCCTTACCATCGTCGATAACCTGAATAGAGGTACGCCCCGCATCAACCACAATCACGTGGATGGTAGTGGCACCGGCATCAACAGAATTCTCGACCAACTCCTTGATGACAGAAGCAGGACGTTGTATCACCTCACCAGCAGCTATCTGGTTGGCAACACTATCGGGAAGAAGATGGATGATATCACTCATTTCTTGGATCGCCAATTAAAAATGTCATAACGGTCAGTTGGACGCACATCATCATACCAAGCAAAGTTGGGCAGATGCTTGCGGTCATGCGGTATCTGGTTGAGCGGGTACATGGTTCCACTGCTCTTAGGCGTCCACACTTTCTGTAGTTTGCGGTCCTTCAGATACATACGCAGTTCAGAAGTTTCCTGATAATTATAGATAATTGCCACACTGTCGCCTTCCTCGAAGTAATAGCCAATCAGCACATTACCCTTGGCCTGGGTCTCACGAATGGCACCATCAACAAAATAGGCAAACATCTCTTTCGCCGACACCTGATTGAATAAGGTGGTATCGCTACGGAGTTGCTGGATGGAGAAACAGTTATCAATGACATGGGCATGGTCAACGACAGAATCCTTCATGAACACGTCGATACGGTCGCCCAATAGTTGCTGGTTATTGTTCCATACAATCGGCTCGTGATAAAGGGTCATGCAGGAGTCGAGAGAGTTATAGATAAGCGAGTCGCATACAGCTTGCACATCAGTACGGTACGCACGCACATGATGAAAAGCATATATCTTACGATAAACAGAGTCGGTCTCAATATTATACGTCACCACTTTGAAAGTGTCGGCATGCATAAAGAGCGAGTCGCCCTGTGAATAGTCAATAGCCAACGCACTATCAGTACACAGCGCATAGCCGGTGTGCTCCCAGTATTCGCCATAGTTGCCTGTCAGCTTATTCTTGTTAACCGAGTCAACATATACCACATTACGGAAAGCCTGCGAGAAACCATCTTTACTATCATAGTAAACACTATCACCCACCATCATCTTGCCTTGATTAGTAAGAACCGAACGGTTCATCAGGCGGGCACGGTCATTCTTTGTATCGTAATAACCTTGTTCGGAGTAAATATGACTCTCGCCAGAAGTGATATTCGAAGGTCCTACAATATGAGCCATCGAAAGACGGGTATCGTAATAAAGAGTATCGGTAGTGAGGAAGAACTTAGGGCTCTTCATCTTCACATCGTAGTTGAACACCGACATCTTGCTTTTAGTGTTATACTCTCCCCAGTCAGAGGTAAGCGTGGTCTTACCATCAATCATCTTACCACCCTCGAAGAAATAAGCATTATCGTATAGACGATCAAAATCCAGGCTATCTGTATAAAGGGTGGTCTTCTTATGCTTTAAAATCACATTATAACGAGCACGAGCCATCTGCTCATTACCATCGTAATAGGCATAGTCGCTGAACAACGAGAGAGTGTCGCCCTGATACATCTTCACGTGCCCGAAAGCCTCGAACGAGTTACTGGCCTCGTAGAAGTAGGCACTGTCGCAATACAAGCGAGCACCCTGATGGGTGAAGTGCACCTTACCATTCAGAATGGTGGCATCAGGATTCTTCAGTTGGTCATAATGCAACACATCGGCATGCACCAGATAAACGCGCGAATCCTTAGTTTTTGCAGTTTTCCGGACAGCAGGACGACGGCGTTGCTGCTTTTGTTGTGCAAAAGCAGACGCCAAACCCACCAAAAGGGCGAGCGAAAGGGCTATAGTAAACGATTTCCTCACTTAATCCAACCTTCGAATTCGAATTGACAATCCTTGTAATCATCGTTCAAACGGGTATAGGTACTCTTGATCTTATCAACCACCCACTGATGAATACGATCCTCACGACGTTTGTTTAACACCACATCCTTCAGAATCTGGAAGTCCTCTGTTACTGTAGCTTTATGACCATCTATACGATTCTTAAGTTTAGCAATAACACAGACGGTTTTGCCACGCTGGTTAATCATCTTGAACGATTTAGAAATCTGTCCCACCTTCATCGTATCAACCACCTTAGCAATCTCTGGTGGAAGGTCCTGCATGCGGAACTTAGAAGAGGTTTTACCAGTCTTCATCATATCTGTAGACAGCAATCCCTTGGCATTACGGGTATCTTTATCATCCGAAATAAGCGATGCAGCATCCTCGAAAGTAAACTTCTCGGCTCGCAAATCGTCGGCAATAGAGTCCAAACGTCCCAAAGCACGGTCAACAGCCTCGTCAGAAACTACAGGCTTACGTAGAATATGGCGGACATTCACCTTATCACCACGCTTCTCAATCAACTGTATGATATGGAAGCCGAACTCAGACTCAACAATCTTCGACACCTTCTTGGGATCCGTAAGGTTAAAAGCCACCTGAGCAAAAGCAGGATCAAGGGTACCTCGCCCCATCAGTCCTAACTCTCCACCACGACGGGCAGAGCCAGGATCCTCAGAATACAACTGAGCCAAAGTCTGAAAACGAGTCTCACCTTTGTTCACACGTTCGGTATAATTACGGAGCTCGTCCTTGACGCGGTTCAACTCCTCGGCATCAATCTTCGGGGTCAACTGCACAATCTGCACTTCGACCTCGGTGGGCACGAACGGCAAACTATCCTGTGGTAATGCAGCAAAATAGCGACGTACCTCAGCAGGGGTCACAGTGATATCTTCGACAAGTTTCTGACGCATCTTCTGCACCATCTGACGATCTTTCATTTCCTCGCGCAAATCAGCACGGATCTGAGACAGAGGCTGATGCTTATATTCCTCCAGACGCTCACGAGAACCATCAACCATCTCGAGCCAGTAGTTAATCTGCTGCTCGACTTCCTGAGCCACATCAGCATCAGTCACCTCGATACTATCGATCTGAGCCTGATGCTTGAACAGTTTCTGAACAGCAATCTGCTCTGGGATGGTACAGTCAGGATTACCACTCCACTTCACGCCTTCCATCGCTGCCTGCATACGCATGGTTTCGACATCAGAACGAAGAATAGCCTCATCACCAACTACCCACACCACCTCATCAACGATGGTGCCAATAGAATCTTTCTTCTCGGCATTTGCCACCATGGGCAATGCGAAAAGAGCCAGTGTCATTACCTTTTTTATAATACTCATAGATGTTTATTTACTGTTTTCAATATATCTTGATTTATCTCTACTTGATAACGTCGACGCAGACTATCCACCCACTCTTTCTCCAGATAATCTTGCAGGTCCTCCACCACCCGTTCGCGCACATCCTGATAGTTATCTGGACGTTTGAGTTTCTTGCCAAAAACCGCATCGATGGGATAGTCAGGATTGCTGACAGCATCATCACTGCCAATTTTGAAGACCAGGCGATCGATGGTTGCATTATCACCAGGTTTAAATAATCCTTTCTCCACACGGATACGGATGACAGAATCCGGATTGAAGGTGGTGCGCAATGCCTCGGTCCATTCATCGAAAGGCAGTTTTTTAACACACTTCTTCACAGCCTTCACATCTTTCTTTGTCTTTACATGATAGGCCATTCCCCTATAACGGGGTTCATTCCAAGCATAATCCTTCTTGTGGGTATCAAACCATGTTTTCAAAGCCACCTCGTCGGATGAAGCCTTGTCCCAGACCTCACGGCTACTGATTTCATAAAGCAACAGTCCGTCGTGATACTCCTGAAACAGATATTTCAAATCCTGATTAACTGCAGCCAACGAATCTGCTTGTTGCTGCATAACCTGCGCGGCATTTTGCTGACCAGCCGACATACTCATTTTCCGACGCAGTTTCATTTCGGCAATCTTCTCACGAATGCCACGACGTTCTAATGAGGCTACAATAGCAGACTTCAACGAGTCGAAGGGTTCCAGCTGCTTACGTTCCTTCAGCAAAACAATATGGTAGCCTACCGGACTCAAGAAAGGCTGACTCATCTCACCTGGGGCGAGGGCAAAAGCAACGTCCTCAAATTCCTTCAAGGTCTGCGAAGGAGCAATCCAAGGCAACTCACCACCGTGCTTGCCCGAACCGACATCGTCGGACAACTTTTGTGCCATCTCTGCAAAATCGGCTCCACCCTTCAAAGCTTGATAGACAGAGTCAATACGCTGTTTGATTTGTTCCTGCAGCTGAGGTGTTGCCTTGGTTGACAACTTCAACAGGATATGGGCAGGGCGCACCAGACCACGTGGGCCAACCATTGCCTTAGTACGCTCATACATCTCGCGAGCCTCCTTCAGCACATCGGCATCGGTCACCATGGTAGGCTTCACTTGTTGGTCACGATACATCACATATTCCTGACGGAACGATGACAATGTATCAAGTTTCGCATCAAGAGCCGCAGCCACTTTTAGCTTGTAGTTAATAAATAAGTTGACGTATTCATCGACCGATAGCTTATCGATCACCCCTTCGCCGTTATTCTTGTTATACGAATACTCGAACTCCGAGCGCAAAACAGGAACACCGGCCACGGTCATAATGACCGGGTCGGTAGTCTGTGCCCATGTTGGCTGCGACGTCATCGCTGCAAACATAGAAAGGGCTATGGTGAGTTTTCTCATCATTAATCGTTAGGACGACTGTAGTTAGGAGCCTCACTAGTGATAGTGATATCATGTGGATGAGACTCGTTCACGCCTGCATTGGTGATGCGGGTGAACTTGGCATCATGCAACTTCTCGATGGTCTGGGCACCACAATATCCCATACCAGAGCGCAGACCGCCCACCATCTGATAAATCACCTCCTGAACGGTTCCCTTGTAAGGTACACGACCAGCAATTCCTTCGGGCACCAGTTTCTTCACATCCTTGGTATCGGCCTGGAAGTAACGGTCCTTTGAGCCATGTTCCATAGCTTCAAGCGATCCCATACCACGATAGCTCTTGAACTTACGACCATTGTAGATAATAGTATCGCCAGGACTCTCCTCTGTTCCAGCCACTAACGAACCTATCATCACACTGCTACCACCGGCAGCCAGTGCCTTCACAATGTCACCTGAATAACGCAGACCACCATCGGCAATCAGAGGTACATTAGTACCCTTCAGTGCGCTGTACACATCATAAACGGCACTGAGCTGAGGAACGCCCACACCTGCAACTACACGTGTAGTACAGATACTACCTGGACCGATACCTACCTTCACAGCGTCTGCACCATTATCTACCAACATCTTTGCGGCAGCACCTGTAGCAATGTTTCCGACAACGATATCGATATTGGGGAATGAAGCCTTTGCCTCACGCAGTTTTTCAATAACACTCTTTGAGTGGCCGTGAGCTGTATCAATGACAATAGCATCAACACCAGCATTCACCAGTGCCTGCATACGGTCGAGAGTATCGAATGTCACACCAACACCAGCAGCAACACGCAGACGGCCCTTGTCATCCTTGCAAGCCATGGGTTTATCCTTAGCCTTCGTAATATCTTTATAGGTAATCAGACCTATCAAACGGTTGTCCTTATCAACAACGGGCAACTTCTCAATTTTATTTTCCTGCAAGATCTGTGCAGCAGCGGTCAAATCAGTCTGCTGATGGGTGGTCACCAGATTCTCCTTTGACATAATCTCATCAACGGGACGATCCAGACGACGCTCAAAACGCAAGTCGCGGTTGGTTACGATACCAACCAGACGCTTATCATCATCAACTACAGGAATACCACCGATATGATACTCCGACATGATGTCAAGAGCCTGAGCTACAGTGCTACCCAAAGGAATCGTGATAGGATCATAAATCATACCGTTCTCGGCACGCTTAACAATAGCCACTTCACGAGCTTGGTTGTCAATCGACATATTCTTATGGATTACACCAATACCTCCCTCACGGGCAATGGCAATAGCCATCTGGCTCTCGGTGACAGTATCCATAGCTGCCGTTACAAAAGGCACGTTCAGTTCGATGTGCTTCGAAAAGCGGGTTTTCAACTCTACCGTTTTGGGCAGCACTTCAGAATAAGCTGGAATCAACAGGACGTCGTCGAATGTCAGGCCGTCCATCACAATCTTGTCTGCAATAAATGATGACATAAATATACTCCTTTAAAATTTATTGCGTGCAAAATTACTCATTTTTTCCGAGACAGCAAGCATTTTATCCTATTATTAATAGGATTTAACGTAGTGTAAGCACAACCCTACCCTGTTTATCGGTTGTTACCACAGCAGTCATCTTTCCTTGGCGCCATGTTTTCTGATCATCAGATGTAAAACCGTAAGTCCTCAAATCCTTACAGACAGCCTCTTGATCATCGGTAGCCGACAATGAGATGACTGCAATTGCTTGCTTACGACGTGTCAGCGAAGCGATGGCCTGATAGTCATTCATCTTAAAGGTAGCCGGCACAACTTTGGGCGTTGCCTTACCTAAGGTATAGTCATAATTGCGCAATACGGTCTGAGAACCTTTAACGGTACGATTTTGTAATAAGCGCACACCCAACCCGACCAGATCGGTATGATTACAAGGAGCAGCCAGGCCGGACTCTATCTTCCGAGGAGCTGCCTCATACTCCTTATCATCCATCTCCGAATATGCCATCTGGTAAGCCTTAGCATCGTCGAGTGCGAAACCCAACGAATAGCTGCTGGTAAGAGAACCACGCTCGTAATGCAGATTGATGGTACCTAATTGAGTTTTAATGGTATAGGCTTCGCCTTGATTATCCACATAGCCCAGACCATAAACCTTCTGCAATTCACGCTTTACCTGAGCAAAACGCGCCTTGACTTCTGCTTCAGAACCATAAATAGTCTCGTCTGTCACATCGACAGCATATACACGTTCTGTCAGATCCGAAACCGCCAGCATCACCGTGGCACGAACACCATATACATCACCATCATAAATATAAGCCTTAGCTGTCTGCTTCATCTCTGCTTTACGCTCGGTAAAACCTTTCTCCAGCAACAACTTCTCAAAACGATCACCTTTAATTCCCAACGGGATACCCAAAAAGGCATTACGGTTATTGGAATGATCGGTCAACGCTGCGATATCGAGCATAGCCGTCTGAGCATCATCATCAATAGCATCAGACTTCTTCGATGCCTTTTTCTCCGTCTTGGCCTTCTTCTTGAACAGTTTCTTCAAGAACTGTGCGTCGGCAGACTGACAAACCAGCGACATGCCCAGCAATGCTAATACGATCCTCTTCACCTTACTTATATTTTTAATTTGCCATTTCAGAAATAAACTTGATACGTACCAGTCGGATCTCATCCTCAGAGTAATCCTCGCCAAGTTCCTCTTCAGCAACACTCAGCTTATCTGTTTCACTCTCAGAGAAATAATCGTATATATCATCGACATGATCCTCATCCATCACTTCCTCGAGGAAGTAATCAATATCAAGTTTCGTACCGCTATAAACGATAGCCTCTACTTCATCAAGCAGTTCCTCAAATTCGAGACCCTGAGCCTCCGCGATATCATCGAGAGCTATCTGACGGTCGATACTCTGAATAATCTTCACCTTCAGCATCGACTTCTTAGCCACAGTACGCACACGCATGTCAACCTGACGCTCTATATTGTTCTCCTCACAATAAGTCTTGATCAGCTCAACAAATTCCTTGGCATAAGGTTGTTTCACCTTACCCTCACCTACTCCCTGAATATTCTTCAACTCTTCAAGGGTGATAGGATAGTCAGTAGCCATCTGATCGATAGACACATCCTGGAAAATAACATAAGGTGGACGGCCGAGTTGCTTCGACACCTTCTTACGCAAATCACGCAGCATGGCAGTCAGAACAGGATCAAGTGAACTAACACCACCTTCATGGTCAACCGAGTCATAATCATCATTGAACTCTGCATCTTTCACAATCATAAACGACTTAGGAGCCTTAAGGAACTTCTTTCCTGCAGCCGTCAGTTTCAAAAGTCCGTAGTTTTCCACCTCCTTACGCAGGTAGCCTGCTATCAACGCCTGACGAATCACTGGATTCCATATCTTTTCATCATCGTCAGCTCCTGCACCAAAAAGTTCCTGTTCATCATGATGATGAGCCAGAATCTCTTCGGTAGGTTTGCCAATAATAAAGTCAATCACATAGTCCGAGCGGAAGTTCTCCTTGATAACCTGGATCGTCTTCAGTACAATAACCAGCTGTTCCTGAGCCTCGATTTTAGTCTTTGGATGCAGACAGTTGTCGCAGTTACCACAGTTATCCTTCTCGTAGGTCTCACCGAAATAGTGTAACAACATCTTACGGCGACAAACCGACGTCTCAGCATATGCAGCGGTCTCAACCAACAACTGACGACCGATATCCTGTTCTGCCACAGGCTTACCTTCCATAAACTTATCAAGTTTCTGCAAGTCCTTATTCGAGTAGAAAGCCAGACAGATACCCTCGCCACCATCACGACCAGCACGGCCAGTCTCCTGATAATAGCCTTCGAGCGACTTAGGAATATCGTAGTGAATCACAAAACGCACATCGGGCTTATCGATTCCCATACCAAAGGCGATGGTAGCCACAATCACATCGATATTCTCCATCAGGAATTCGTCCTGTGTATTCGAACGGGTATTACTATCCAAACCTGCATGATAGGCAGCAGCCTTGATATCATTGGCACGCAGGATTGCAGCCAATTCTTCTACCTTCTTTCTCGACAAACAATAGATGATACCACTCTTGCCTGGATGTTGTTTAATAAACTTAATGATATCCTTGTCAACATCCTTGGTCTTCGCACGCACCTCATAATAAAGGTTAGGCCGGTTGAACGAACTCTTGAACTCTGCAGCATCAACAATTCCTAGATTTTTCTTGATATCTGTTCGTACCTTATCGGTAGCAGTAGCTGTCAGGGCAATAATCGGCGCCTGCCCAATCTCATTAACAATAGGACGAATCTTACGATACTCAGGACGGAAATCATGTCCCCATTCTGAAATACAGTGAGCCTCATCGATAGCGTAGAATGAAATTTTAACTGATCGCAAAAACTCCACATTCTCTTCCTTTGTCAAAGATTCAGGAGCTACATACAACAACTTCGTACGTCCCGACAGCACGTCAGACTTCACCTGATCGATAGCAGCCTTATTCAGCGATGAGTTAAGATAGTGAGCCGTGCCCTCATCCTCGCTCATACTAGTGATGACGTCAACCTGATTCTTCATCAGCGCAATCAATGGTGATATCACGATAGCCGTACCCTCCATCAGCAGCGAAGGCAATTGGTAGCACAGCGACTTTCCACCACCGGTAGGCATCAGTACAAAGGTATCGTTGCCAGCCATCAGGTTCTGTATAATACGCTCCTGATCTCCTTTGAATGTATCAAATCCAAAGTACTTCTTCAGGGCTGCAGTGAGATTCAATTTTTCGTTCATATTATTAGTTAGTTAGGCTTCCATGCTTTGGAGATGCGACTTATCCAACTGTTTCTTCACATAATCGGCAGTCACATTAAATTTCTTTGTTCGTTTAGATGGCAGATCAAACATGGCATCCATCATCACGTTCTCAACGATAGAACGCAATCCACGGGCACCAAGCTTATACTCAACGGCCTTATCTACGAGAGTTTCCAGCGCCTCCTTATCAAAGGTTAGCTCCACACCATCCATCTCGAAAAGTTTCTTATACTGACGGATAATTGAGTTCTTTGGCTCTGTAAGAATCTTCTCCAAGGCTTCACGATCCAAAGGATTCAAGTGGGTAAGCACTGGCAGACGACCGATAATCTCAGGAATCAGTCCGAACGACTTCAGATCCTGAGGTACAATATACTGCATCAGATCGTTCTTATCAATCTTTCTGACGTTAGTCACCGAATTATAACCCACCACATGGGTATTCATGCGCTGAGCAATCTTACGCTCGATACCATCGAAAGCACCACCGCAAACGAACAGGATATTTCGAGTGTCCACATGGATATAATCCTGATCAGGATGCTTACGCCCCCCCTTGGGTGGCACGTTCACCATGGTACCCTCTAATAACTTCAGCAATCCTTGCTGCACGCCCTCGCCACTAACGTCTCGGGTAATAGAGGGATTATCACTCTTACGGGCAATCTTATCTATTTCATCAATGAATACAATACCGCGCTGAGCAGCCTCCACATTATAATCGGCTACCTGTAACAGACGCGACAAAATACTCTCCACATCCTCACCCACATAGCCGGCTTCAGTAAACACTGTGGCATCAACGATGGTAAAAGGCACATCGAGAAGCTTAGCGATGGTGCGTGCCAGCAGAGTCTTACCCGTGCCAGTACTTCCCACCATAATAATATTACTCTTCTCAATTTCCACATCATCATCGACAGGCTGCTGCAGACGCTTATAGTGGTTATATACGGCCACTGACAAATAGCGCTTGGCATCGTCCTGCCCTATCACATATTGATCCAGATACGCCTTAATCTCCTTTGGTTTAGGCACCTTCATTGGTTCGGGCACAGCTACGCCTTTCTTATCCTTGGCAACAGCCTTAGGGTTCTCCTTCAAGTTGTCCTGTACAATCTGATAAGCCTGACGTACACAATCACTACAGATATGTCCATTCAGACCACTTATCAACAGCGCAACTTCCTTATCGCTTCTTCCACAAAAACTACAAACGTCCTTCATCTAATCTTCTTATCACTTCTTCCTGGTGAGTACCTCATCAATCATACCGTAGGCCTTGGCCTCTTCAGCCGTCATCCAGTAGTTACGGTCTGAATCTGCATATACCTTATCATAAGGTGTATGCGAATGTTCTGAGATAATGGTATACAACTCTTTCTTGAATTTCAGGATCTCCTTAGCTTCAATCTCGATATCCGACGCCTGACCCTGAACACCACCCAGAGGCTGGTGAATCATGACTCGGCTATGAGGTAGCGCCGAACGCTTACCCTCAGCACCAGCTACGAGCAGCACAGCACCCATTGAAGCAGCCATTCCTGTACAGATTGTAGCCACGTCGCTGGTAATAAACTGCATAGTATCATAGATACCCAAGCCAGCAGTCACACTACCACCAGGCGAGTTAATATAAATAGAGATATCCTTTCCCGGATCGGTCGAATCAAGGAACAGTAACTGAGCCTGCAGCGTATTTGCCGTATAGTCGTCAATCTGTGTTCCGAGGAAGATGATACGATCCATCATCAGACGCGAGAACACATCCATCTGAGTTACGTTCAACTGGCGTTCCTCAAGAATATAAGGATTCATATACTGGTTTTGAGCCTTGATAACATCATCAAGTACCAGACCGTTCATACCTAAATGCCGGGTAGCATATTTTCTAAATTCATTATTCATACTCTATATCCTTTCTTATACATAAGAGAAAAGGTTATCGACCTTTCTCATCTTCATTTGGGACACAAAGATAATAAAAAAGTCGATAACCCTTCTATTTTAGGGGTTATTTTTTCCTAAAAAAGCTTATTTTTCTTGCATAAGCTTATTAAACTCCTCGAAAGTAACCTCTTTTTGATTCAACTTAACTACATTTTTGAGAGCTTCAGTCAGCTTCATGTCAACAGCGCGATCCACGAAATTGTCAACATTCTCACGTTTCTTCATCTGCTCGTTAGCATAGTTCTCCAAAACATCATCGGGTACATTGCTCATACCATACTGGGCGAACTGAGCACGGATAGCCTCCTTGGCAACAGCCTTCAGATCAGCCTCCTCAACCTTAATGTTCTGAGCGGCTACCAGCTGCTCCTTAATCAGGTGCCAAGCCAACTCTTTAATGCTACCCTCGAAATTCTTCTCAACGAAATCAGCACCCTTATCCTGATTATTCTGAAGCATCACACGCTTCAGCAGAGCCTCTGGAAACTCAAGTTTACCAACCTTCTTCTCCATGTGCTTACGAACATCGAGCAGGAACTTGAAGTCGCTATTCTGCTGCAACTGAGGAGCAATACTCTCGGCAATCTTAGCGCGGAAAGCCTTCTCATCCTTCACCTCACCCTCACCGAATACACGGTCGAAGAGTTTCTGGTCAACCTCTGCAGGCTGGAAGTGACGAATCTCAGTAATCTGGAAGCTGAAGTCAGCATTCAAATCCTTTACATCCTCCTTCTTAACCTTCAACAGGGCAGCAACCTCAGCATCGTTATCGGGATAAGCCTTCTTGGGATTGAAAGTAATGATATCACCGGGCTTAGCACCATCGAAGAGCTTTTTCTGATCATCGGCTTTGATGTAAGCAGGCATAACCATAGCAGCCTCGGTAGTGATACCACCTTCCTTGGTGTTACCATTCTCGTCAAGCTCGCGCATATCACCAGTCAGTGTATCGTTACCGCTGAACACCTCAGCCTTTACGAACTCGCCTGCCTGTGATGCATACATCTGCACCTGCTCGTCAAGCATCTTATCATCAACCTTGATGGTGTAATAGTCAATCTTATCTCTGCCAGTCAGCTCAGCCTTGAACTCGGGAGCAACAGCAATATCGAACACGAATGTCAGATCATCTGCGTTCTCAAAGTCCTGGGGTACCTGCTTCTCCTGATTTGGAAGGGGCTCACCCAACATCTGAATCTTGTTCTCACGAACATACTCATACAGCTTCTCGCCCAGCAACTTGTTAACCTCGTCAACCTTCACTGCTGTGCCATACTGCTTCTTAATCATTCCCATGGGAACCATACCTGGACGGAATCCAGGAACCTGTGCCTTCTTACGATAATTTTTCAGCTGCTTCTCTACTGCATCCTGATAATCTGCCTTCTCAACAGTCATAGTCAACAGACCATTGATTTTGTCGGCGCACTCAAACGAAATTTTCATCTTCTTATGTACTTATTTATAATATATATTCAAAAATATTGGGGTGCAAAAGTACAAAAAAACGGCGTAACCAACGTCGTTTTTTCAATTTTTAACTTTTTCAGCCAGTTCCTTAGCATTTCGTTCCATCTCTATCTGTTGAAAATTCTTTTTTCTTAATTCGAACGATTCAGTCAAATATTTTTCACGAACAATCTGATTCGCAGCCAACTCTTCTGGCGTCCCCTGAAACAAAATCCTACCTTCAAACAACAGATAAGCACGGTCGGTAATAGCCAGTGTCTCATCCACATTATGGTCCGTAATCAGAATTCCTATGTTCAGATATTTCAACTTATAAACTATCTGCTGAATATCTTCTACAGCAATAGGGTCAACGCCTGCAAAGGGTTCATCGAGCATGATGAATTTCGGTTCAATAGCCAGACAACGCGCAATCTCCGTACGGCGGCGCTCACCACCCGACAGACGATCACCTAAGTTCTTACGAACCTTCTCTAAACGGAACTCACGAATCAACTCCTCCAGCTTATCCAACTGATAATCGCGAGGTTTTCCTGTCATCTCCAGCACTGAGAGAATATTATCCTCAACACTCATCTTACGGAACACACTGGCTTCCTGTGCCAAATAGCCGATTCCAGCACGAGCACGCTTATAAACAGGGAATTTTGTCACATCTTCATCACCTAAAAATATATGACCACCATTAGGCACGATCAGTCCTGTAGTCATATAGAATGAAGTAGTCTTACCAGCACCATTAGGTCCCAGCAGTCCCACAATTTCTCCCTGCTTCACATCGAAGCTAACATCATTAACCACCGTACGCTTACCATAGCGTTTCACGAGGCCTTCTGTCCGTAGTACAATACGATCTTCTTCCATAATCGGCTGCAAAGGTAATTAAAAAATGGAACACAGAGATACAAAGATACAGAGTTTTTTGTTTTTTTATTATAAATCTACGTGTCATTGTGCCTTTGTGTTGAAAAAAAATAGTAATTTTGCAGCCGAAATATATTAGTTTGTTTGCAATGTTATTACATAAATGGCTGACCACCTTTGGTCAATATCTGATGCTCATGGGACGTGTATTCTCTCGTCCAGAACGCATGAGGATGTTCCTCAAACAGTATGTCACCGAGATGACCCAATTGGGCATCAACTCTATCGGCATCGTACTCATCATCTCTTTCTTCATTGGCGCCGTCATTTGTATTCAGATGAAACTCAACATCCAGAGTCCTTGGATGCCACGTTGGGTAGCCGGATACACCACCCGCGAGATTCTATTGCTGGAATTTTCAAGCTCTATCATGTGTTTAATTCTGGCAGGAAAGGTTGGCTCCAACATTGCCTCTGAATTAGGAACTATGCGAGTTACCCAACAGATTGACGCACTTGAAATCATGGGCATCAATTCTGCATGTTATCTTATTCTGCCCAAAATCATCGGCATGCTCACCATCATGCCGTTCCTCGTCATATTCTCATCGGCCACAGGTATCATTGGAGCTTATGGCACTGCTTACTTAGGACACATCATCGCGCCCGACGACCTGACATCAGGACTGCAACACGCTTTCATTCCGTGGTTTGTATGGATGAGCATCATCAAAAGCCAGTTCTTTGCGTTCATTATCTCGAGCGTGCCCGCCTTCTGCGGCTACACCGTCGAAGGCGGTAGCGTCAATGTAGGCAAGGCATCTACCGACGCCGTTGTCACCTCAAGCGTACTCATCCTATTCTCCGATGTTTTCCTAACACAGCTACTATCATGATCGAAGTCAAGCATTTATATAAGAGTTTTGAGGACAAAGAAGTCCTTAAGGACATTAATACTGTTTTCGAGGACGGAAAGACAAACCTCATTATCGGCCAAAGTGGTTCCGGCAAGACCGTCCTAATGAAAAATCTTGTCGGATTATTCGAACCAACCAAGGGAGAGATACTATATGACGGCCGTAATTTCGTAAGCATGTCGAAACATGAGAAAGTCATGATGCGACGTGAGATGGGCATGATATTCCAAAGCGCAGCCCTTTTTGACTCGATGACGGTACTTGAGAATGTCATGTTTCCACTCGACATGTTTTCATCAATGACATTTCGAGAGCGTAAGCATCGTGCAAAAGAGTGTTTGGACCGCGTAAATCTTGGTGGTGCCGACGACAAATTCCCTGGCGAAATATCCGGCGGCATGCAGAAGCGCGTAGCCATTGCACGCGCCATTGCCCTCAATCCCAAATATCTGTTTTGCGACGAGCCAAACTCCGGACTCGACCCAAAAACATCGCTGGTTATCGACCAGCTACTACACTCCATCACGCAGGAATACAACATGACGACCATCATCAACACTCATGATATGAACTCCGTCATGGGAATTGGCGAGAATATTATTTTTATTTACGAAGGGAATAAAGAGTGGCAAGGCGTAAGTGCCGACGTCATGGGTTCATCCAATGCCCGCCTAACCGATTTTATATTCGCCAGCGACCTACTAAAAAATATGCGGAAAATCGTCATGGACAATGGTCTGACATTATAAACAAAAAGCGAAAATTACCTAATTATTAAATAAAAAATTCCAAAAAACTTGTGCGATTCAGAATTTTTGTTTACTTTTGCAGCAATAATCGAAATTATAACATCCAATTTTAGCAATTTTATATGAAAAAGGAAATTAAGATTAAGAATCAGGTTGGTGAACTGGAAAAAGTCAATACCTTCATCGAAGAAATCGGTGAAGAATTACAGCTCGACATGGAGCTCCTGATGAACTTGAACCTGGTTATGGAGGAAATGGTTTCTAACGTTATCTTCTATGCTTATCCTGAAGGGAAGACTGCTGACATCGAATTGTCTGCCGAGTGCATTGGCCACACGCTCACTTTCGTACTGAGCGACAAAGGCCGCGAGTTCGATCCTACCATGAAGGAAGATATCGACACCGCTACAGATCCAGCCGATCGCGAGTTGGGCGGTTTGGGTATCTACATCGTAAAGAACATCATGAACGAGGTTACCTACCAGCGTTTGGAAGGCAAGAATCTACTTACTATGAAGAAAGATTTAAACGAAGAAATTTAATAGAACTTTAGATAACACAGAATTATGACACAGATTATCAAAGAAGGTGGAAAAACCATTATTAAGACCGGTTCAAGAATCGACACTATGAATGCCAACCAATTCGAGCAGGACATCCAGCCCGCCTTGAAAGAGGGCGGTGTAGATCTCGAAATGGACTGCACAGAACTTACATACATGGCCAGTTCAGGTCTTCGCATCATCCAGAAGACTATGCGCACAGTGACACAGCTGAAAGGCCAGTTCAAGATAACCAACGTTTCGCCCGAGATCTATAAGATCCTGGCAATGACAGGTTTCACCAAGTTCATGAAGGTTGAACAGAAAAAAGCATAACATATGATCTGGGTGGTTATCATATTACTCTTAGCGCTCCTTGCCATCTGCGTGGTCCTGCAGATGAAAATTAAGCATATCCGCGAACAGGAGGCAGAAAGTAGTCAGTTACTCAATGACTACCAGAAGCGCGTCAACGAGATGGAGAAACTGCTGAAGGACTACCGTTCGCTCGAGCAGAACTTCGACAACGTTGGTCAAGGCTACGAAGAAGCCCTGATGGCCTTCGACAAGATGGAAGAGGAGAAGCAGAAGGTTCTGAAGGTCAAGGAGACCATTGAAAAGCAGGCGAGCGAGGTTATGGCCGCCAAGCAGAAACTTGAGGAAACCATGCTCAAAAAGAAGGATATGATAGAAAAGTATGCCGAGGGACTGAAACAGAAACTCGACTACACTCATCCTAATGCCGGCACCATCGCACTGATGGCCAACCAGATCCTGAATGTCAACGACATCGATATGGAGCAGGCCTTGAACAGCGAGGACAATGTCATGGCTCAAGATATTGCCGCACTGGCAATTCAGGAGTCAGGCATCAGCTCGTTTCAGAAGGCCGAATTCAAATGCCAGATGGTCGAGGAGGCTCAAGCAACTATGGTTTTCACCAGCAGCAAGCATGCTGTACGTGCGTTGGTATGCCTACTCGACAATGCCATGAAATTCACTACTCAGGGCCAGATTATCCTGCTCATCAACATCGAAGGCTCCAACCTCGAATTCTGCGTTGAGGACACTGGAACAGGTGTACTTTCAGAGTATGCCGAGAAGATTTTCGAGCCCTACGTAAAGCTGAACGACTTCTTCGAAGGCAATGGCATCGGTCTAACAGTAGCCCGCAGCATTGCCCGTCGTCTGGGTGGCGACATCAAGCTCGACACCGAGTATCATGGCGGAGCACGTTTTGTATTCTCACTGCCTATCTGATAAAGAGACAACAATACACAAAATCAAGCCCCTCCCTGCCAATCATGACACGAAGGGGCTTGTTCTTTTCTATGCACCGTCCATCTACCCTAAGAAGGGCATGACAGACTCGTGTGCATTTTTAGAAGTTCCACTTAACAGCGAGAGTCGGGTTAATAAAAAATGTTTTACTACTGGTTGGATCGGCATTATAAATGAAGTTATTGCTGATTTCAACCTCGCTACCCAAACTCAGATTATCAGTAACATTGTACCAGAACTGAGGCTCAGAGAGAATAACCAACTGACCATGCCCATTATCTTTCTCGCCTCGCCAGAAATCAATGAAACCCGAGAAAGTACACTTCTTCTGTGCAAAGTTCAATCCCCACACTCCAGTAAGCTGGAACGAGTTGTAAGCATGTGTATCGTGCAGATTCTTAAAGAAGCGCTTGTACATCAACTGCACACCATAAGTCTTCGAGAAGTCGCTACTATGACCATTCCAGGCACCACCCAACAAAGCGGCCTGCTGATAGCTGCCCACATAAGGCGAAGAAGACAAACCGCCATCATACTCGAAATGGGCAGCAAATCCCTGCTTACCAATGTTAATCTCTCGAGAAATCTCGGCATAGGCAGCCATTGTTTCTTTGCGATTTAAATCGAGATCAACGAAATAGAACCACGAACCCCACTTATCGGCCTTAAACTGCTCAAGAGTCAGCGTCACCTTCTGACGGCCAGCCTCCTCATTCGAATAGATGTTACGACCAAAATCATAATGCAACTGCACATTCTGTGCACTAACGCTCATGGCTGCTACAGCCATCAACATCAAACTAAAAAACTTTCTCATCATTATATAATATATTTAAGTACAAAGAATATCGAAAGAATATACATAACAGGCGACACTTCCCTAAAGCGGAAAGAGCAAACCTTAATAAACACATACGACAGGAGACCAAGCACAATGCCATCAGAGATACTTGCTGTAAAAGGCATAGACATAATCAGTATGAAACAAGGCGCCACCTCAGAGAAATCGCTAAAATCAATCTTTGTGATAGTCTTCATCATGAGCGCACCAACCAACACTAATGCCGATGTGGTAGCAGCACCAGGGATAACAAGAAATACCGGTGAGAAGAACAGCGATACAAAGAACAACATTGCAACCGAGAAAGAAGTGAGCCCCGTACGACCACCCTCAGCCACACCTGCCGAGCTCTCCACATAGGTAGTCACAGTCGAAGTACCACACAACGCGCCAGCAGTTGTACCGATAGCATCGGCCATCAGCGCCTTGCTCAAGCCATGAATTTTACCAGTTTTAGGATCTGCCATACCTGCACTGGTAGAAGTACCAATCAGAGTCCCCAGAGTATCGAGCAAATCCATGAATAATAGCGCAAATACAACTACATAGTAGTTAAAGTCGAGCGCGATGAAACGCGAGAAATCAATCTGCAACGCAATTGGCGCAATCGAATCAGGCCAACTCATCAACGAGAAATTCTCTGGCAGATGAGTCACACCAAAAGGTACACCAATGGCAGTAACAAGCAGGATGGTATAGAACAAAGCACCTCGGACATTCTGCGACATGAGCACACCGCCCAAGAGGACACCAAAAGCAGCAAGTACAGAAGTTGCTGTCCACGCCCCTAATGTAGTAACAGTAGCAGCACTTGTCACGATGATGCCACCATTCTTCAAGCCGATATAGGCAATAAAAAGTCCAATACCAACACTAATACTATAACGCAGATTCTGCGGGATAGCATTGACAATAGCCTCGCGTACTCGGAAAATAGTAAGGAGAATAAAGATAACGCCCTCGAAGAGCACCGCAGCCAACGCCTCCTGCCAAGTATACCCCATGGTAAGCACCAGCGTATAGGCGAAGAATGCATTTATACCCATACCTGAAGCAAGTGCGAAAGGCATCTTGGCATAAAAAGCCATGACCAAAGTTGCGACAGCAGCCGAGATGACAGTAGCCGAGAACAGAGCACCTTTATCCATACCAGTCTCACCCATGATCTGTGGATTCACAGCCAGAATGTACGACATCGTAAGGAAGGTGGTAAGACCCGCCAGAACTTCAGTTTTCACAGAATGTTTTTCTGCATCAAATCCCAGTAAAGAAAGAAATTTATTCATCATTTTATAGCTTTATTATTTCACATGCTTTAATTTCTCAACCATCAAACGCGCGGCGTTTTCGGGCGCTTTTTCCGAACCCAACGCGCACCACACTTCGTCATAACCTGCCAACATTCGATCACGCTCCTTACCCGATAAGATTTTACCAAGTTCAGTACGAATATTGTTCACAGAAAAGCTATCGGCCACCAGTTCACGAACCACCTCACGATTGGCAACAAGGTTTACTAACGAAATATATTTCACCTTTAGCAAATGTCGACGCAACCAACCAGCCAATTTAGGCAACGGTGTTTTGTAGCACACTACTTGCGGAACACGAAACAGACACGTTTCGAGTGTGGCAGTACCACTGGTCACCAAGGCAGCATAAGACCTTGAGAGTAGCTGATAGGTCTGGCCAAAAACAATTTTCGCCTGAGTTCCTCGCATAAACTGCTGATAATACTCTGGTTCAATCCCAGGAGCACCAGCCACAACCAACTGGTAAGTATTTTCATAAGGCTTTGCAGCTTCAAGCATGGCGGGCAGGTTATCCTTAATTTCCTGTTTTCTACTGCCTGCCAACAAGGCAACTGTATTCTCAGTCCCCATGCTGTGTTCCTCACTTCTCATAAATTCTCTCACCTCGTCAGCAGTGGGATTACCCACATAATGAATCGGATAATGATGTTTCCCCTCAAAAAACGCCACCTCAAAGGGAAGGATGGAAAAAAGTTCATCTACATCACGTTTGATCTGCTTAATACGATACTCCTTCCACGCCCAGATCTTTGGTGCAATATAATAATACACAGGGAAATCAGTCTGTGATTTCACGAACTTAGCTATCTTCAGATTAAATCCTGGATAATCTACAAGAATTACACAATCAGGTTGCCACGCGACGATATCCTGCTTACACATGCGCATATTTCGGAGAATGGTACGAAGATGTAATAACACAGGCACAAACCCCATATAAGCCAACTCTTTGTAATGCTTTACGCGAGTACCGCCAACAGCCGCCATCAGATCACCACCGAAAAATCTAAAATCAGCATCACTGTCAAATTGTTTCAGAGCACGCATCAGATGAGACGCATGCAAATCACCAGAGGCTTCACCAACTATCAGATAGTACTTCATAACTGCCAGTTTTTAATCTGTTCGATAGCGCGATAGGCGGTAACATCTATTTGAGTTGGCGTAATGGCAATGTAGCCATGCCTAAGTGCCCAGTTATCTGTATCCTCCGCATCGGGTTCATCGTTACGATAATGCCCAACCATCCACCAATAATCGTAGCCACGCGGATGATGGTATTTGGAGCACTCGTTATACCATGTTCCAAACGCCATTCGACACACCTTCACACCAGCGTAAGACTCCACCAAGGGAAAATTCACATTCAGGCAGACTCCTTTTGGCAGACTTTCAGCGAGTACACGCTGTACCACCTCACGAACATAATGCTTCAACGGACTAAAATCGGCATCGGGGCGCTGATCACACAGCGAGAAAGCTACCGAAGGAATATATTTCAGACATCCTTCGATAACAACACCCATCGTGCCACTATAGTGTGTATTTACCGAGGCATTATCACCGTGATTAATACCACCAATAACCATATCAGGCTGACGCTCACAAATATTTGCCAGTGCCATTTTCACACAATCTACTGGTGTGCCATTACAGCTCCACACCTCTACCCCTTCCTCTTTATGTCGTAGATTCAACCGTAGGGGAATACCAGCCGAAAAGGCACACGAGTAACCGCTACGGGCATCATCGGGGGCACAAACGATGATATCTGTGATATCCTTCAGCATTTCCACCAGACAATTGATACCCTTAGCCTGATATCCATCATCATTGGAAATGAGCAATAAAGGTCGTTTAATTTCCATAAAATATCAATGATTTGGCTGCAAAGTTACAAAAATCTCTTAATTCATAACGCCTAATTCTCTTTTTTTTAGTATCTTTGTGGCCAAATTTCTTATTTTTATCAAGATTAATTCAAATCAAATGGGAAAGATTATTGCATTAGCAAACCAAAAAGGCGGTGTAGGTAAGACAACTACAACCATCAACCTGGCAGCATCGCTGGCCACGTTGGAAAAGACCGTATTGGTAGTCGATGCCGACCCTCAGGCCAATGCATCAAGTGGACTGGGTGTTGACATCAAAGATGTAGAATGCTCACTATACGAATGCATTATCAACAAGGCTGATGTACGCGATGCCATCTATACCACCGACATCGACGGGCTGGACATCATACCCAGCCATATTGATTTGGTAGGTGCCGAAATTGAGATGTTAAACCTGAGCGACCGCGAAAAGGTGATTAAGCAGATGCTTGAGCCCATTCGTAATGAGTACGATTTCATACTCATCGACTGTTCGCCATCGCTGGGACTGATAACCGTTAACTCACTCACAGCGGCCAACTCGGTAATCATCCCCGTGCAGTGCGAGTATTTTGCCCTCGAGGGTATCAGTAAACTGCTGAACACCATCAAGATTATCAAGAATAAGTTAAACCCCACACTGGAGATAGAAGGATTCCTGCTAACCATGTACGATTCACGTCTACGTCTGGCCAACCAAATCTACGACGAGGTTAAGCGTCACTTCCAGGAATTGGTATTCAAAACTGTTATCCAGCGCAATGTCAAACTGAGTGAAGCACCAAGTCACGGACTGCCCGTCATCCTTTATGACGCCGACTCTACTGGTGCCAAGAACCACCTGGCTTTGGCTCAGGAAATTATCTATAAGAACAGAAAGTAATTATGGCTGTAAGAAAAAAATACGACCACAATGTTTTAGGTCGCGGATTAGACAACATCGGCACAGGCAGAGGCATGGGGCTCGATGCGCTTATCAACACCAATGATATTAACATCAAAGGCACATCCAACTTGAACGAGATTGCCATTGAACTGATAGAGCCCAACCCCGACCAACCACGCCATGAGTTCGACGAGAACGCCTTGAATGAACTGGCTGCCAGCATACGCGAGATCGGTATCATAACACCAATCACTGTTCGTGAGATGCCCAACGGACATTATCAGATTATTGCCGGCGAGCGCCGCTGGCGCGCCTCGCAAATAGTTGGACTTACATCTATTCCTGCTTACATCAAGACTACTGACGACAAACAGACCATGGAGATGGCCTTGGTAGAAAACATCCAGCGCGAGGATTTGAACGCCATCGAAATAGCGTTGGCCTACCAGCGTCTGTCAGAGTCGACAGGAATGACACAGGAACGTATGTCAGAGCGACTGGGCAAAAGTCGTACATCAATAACCAACTACATGCGTCTACTCAAGTTGCCCGCACAAATACAGATGGCTCTGAAGAACAAAGATATCGACATGGGGCATGCCCGTGCGCTGTTATCCCTTGAAAGTCCATCAGCACAGCTCAAGCTGTTCAAGGACGTACACCGCAACGGTTACTCGGTACGTAAAGTTGAAGAAATGGTACAGCTGGTGAAGAACGGCGAATCATTACAGACCGCTAAGAAATCTGTATCTCCACAGCAGTTACCATTGGAATATAGCATATTACGCGATCGCTTATCGCAAATGTTTAATGTCAAGGTTCAGATGACGTGTTCACCCCAGTCCAAGGGACGTATCACCATCCAGTTTGCTAACGACGAAGAACTGGAGTATATCATGAACGTCTTCGACAAGTTGAAGAAGAAATGAGAGGATTAGGCAAACTGTGTATCACGGCATTGCTCCTCTCGGCTATCGCTCAACGCGCCACCGCACAGGAGGTCCTGGAGAACGATTCGTTAACTCAGGCTATGAATCGCGAGGTGTCGCTTCTGGTTGATTCGGCTCGTCTACCCCAGAAGCCCATCAAGGATATGAGCCTATGGCGCCCAGACCCTAAGCGTGCACTCTGGTTAGCATTGGTCATTCCTGGTGGCGGACAGATTTACAACCGCAAATACTGGAAGCTACCATTGGTTTACGGCGGATTTCTGGGATGTCTGTATGCCATGAATTGGAACAACACCATGTACAAGGACTATTCTCAGGCCTATCTCGACCTGATGGATAACGACCCAGGTACGCAGAGTTACAATCAGTTTCTGCATCTGGGCACACAGATTACAGAGGCAAACATGCCTCGATACAAGCAGCTTTTCAAGCAACGTAAGGACCGTTACCGCCGCTGGCGCGACATGAGTTTCTTTGTACTGGTGGGCGTCTATGCTTTGTCGGTCGTCGATGCCTATGTAGATGCAGAGCTATCTGTATTCGATATATCGAAAGACCTGAGTCTACGCATTGAGCCAACAATACTCGATAATCACTCGTCACGCAATCCACTCGATGCAGGAGCAGTTGGCGTGCAATGCAGTGTAAGATTTTAGAATATGATGATAAAGAACAACATAAAGATTTTAAGTTTCGCAGCGATGTTTTTTACCAGTACATCGTTGACCGCACAAACAGTGATTAACAACCCCGATGACGACGAAGTAGAGGTTGACAGCCTATTCGTCCCCATCGAGGATGAAATCTCTGTACTAGACAAGGAAGGCAACGAGGAATTAATCGAGTTCCCCGAAGCTATGACATTCAATCTCGACAGTCTCCTCAGTTTATATATGTCGAAAGCCTATCTTAGTCCAGGCGACTGTCAGATGAAGGACGAGAACCCCACGTACAGCCCAGAAGAGTATATAGAACGTCTGCGTCGTATGCCAACCGTCATGGAGATGGGGTATAACGATATTGTACAACGCTTTATCGACCGCTATATGGGACGCTTGCGCCATTCAGTCAGTTTTATGCTGGGTGCAGCCAATTTCTACGTACCTATTTTCGAGGAAGCACTTGAAGCCTATCAGGTACCATTGGAATTGAAGTATCTGCCCGTGATTGAGAGTGCCCTTAATCCCAAAGCAGTTTCACGCGTGGGAGCCACTGGCTTATGGCAGTTCATGTTAGGTACAGGTAAACAATACGGACTGGAAGTAAATTCGCTGGTCGACGAACGCCGAGACCCTCTCAGAGCATCGTATGCTGCTGCGCGCTATCTACGCGACCTGTACCGTATCTTTGGCGATTGGAACCTGGTAATTGCTGCTTACAACTGTGGCCCAGGCAACATCAATAAGGCCATACACCGCGCTGGCGGTGAGAAGGACTATTGGCGCCTCTACCCCTACCTGCCCGCAGAAACTCGTGGTTATGTACCAGCTTTTATTGCAGCCAACTATGCCATGACATATTATTGTGAGCACAATATCTGCCCCATGAGTACACGTCTGCCACTACAGACCGATACTGTAGTAGTAAACCGCGATGTACATCTTGAACAGATTGCTGCCGTACTCGAACTGGATATTGAGATGTTACGTTCACTGAACCCTCAGTACCGTCGTGATATTGTACCAGGAAATACCAAGAAATACGCGATCCGACTGCCCATGGCTGATGCCGTGCGATTTATCGACATGCAGGACTCTATCTACAACTACCGTACCAGCGAATTACTGACTAAGCGTTCTGTTGTAGATGTTAACGACGACCAGCCCACTTTCCGCAGCAAAAAGAGTGTACGTCGTGGTCGTACAAGTGCCCGCAAGGCGCGTAATGCGCGCCGAGGCAGAGCTGCTGTATCCAAATCAAAGAAGCGCAGTTCAAAAGGCAGAAGCAGAAGCCGTCGCAGAAGATAACTAATTTTGTTCAAATATGATGGATGTAGAAGAGAAGCAGTTAACCCAGGAGGAAAAAGATGACCAGATGATTAATGCGGCGTTCGAACATTTGTTGAACGACTATATTTCATCGCGCCATCGCAAGAAAGTCGACATCATTACTAAGGCTTTCAACTTTGCACGCCAAGCTCACAAAGGGGTGCGCCGACTATCAGGCGAGCCCTATATCATGCATCCCATTGCCGTGGCACAAATTGCATGCTCAGAGGTGGGACTTGGCTCTACGAGTATCTGCGCCGCTCTACTGCACGACGTAGTAGAAGACACCGACTATACAGTGGAGGACATCTCGAACATCTTTGGCGCCAAGATTGCCCAGATTGTCGACGGACTAACCAAGATTAGTGGTGGCATATTCGGTGAACAAGCCTCTGCACAAGCCGAAAATTTCAAGAAACTGCTACTCACTATGAGCGATGACATTCGCGTCATCATCATCAAGATCTGTGACCGACTACACAATATGCGTACGTTGGATAGCCAGCCAGCCAACAAACAGTATAAGATTGCTGGCGAGACGCTATATATCTACGCCCCTCTGGCCAACCGCCTGGGACTGAACAAAATCAAGACCGAGCTCGAGAATTTGAGCTTCAAATTCGAGCACCCTGACGAATATGCCAACATTGAATCGAAACTGCAACTCTCAAGTGAGGAACGCGACACCCTATTCTCGCAGTTTACCTCACCCATCGAGACAGCCCTGCAACAAATGGGCATCAAATACGAAATAAAGGAGCGCGTCAAGACCCCTTATTCTATCTGGAATAAGATGCAGAACAAACATGTTAGCTTCGAAGAAATCTATGATATTCTGGCAGTACGTATCATCTTCACCCCCAATAACCGTGAAGACGAAGTTAACGAGTGTTTCAAGATTTATGTTGCTATTTCAAAGATATACAAATCCCATCCCGACCGTTTGCGCGATTGGCTTAGTCAGCCAAAGGCCAACGGCTACCAGGCCCTGCATGTCACACTGATGTCGAAAACCGGTCAGTGGATTGAAGTACAGATCCGTTCGGATCGTATGGACGAAATCGCAGAGCAGGGATTTGCTGCCCATTGGAAATATAAAGATGGTATTGAAGAGGAGTACACAGAGGACGAGAATGAGCTTAACGAGTGGTTACGTACAATCAAAGAGATTTTGGACGACCCACAACCTGATGCCATGGACTTCCTCGACACCATCAAATTGAACCTCTTCGCCAGCGAGATATTCGTGTTCACCCCCAAGGGAGAAATCCGGACCCTGCCTGCAGGATGTACCGCACTCGACTTCGCATTCTCCATTCACACCTTCCTGGGTAGCCATTGTATCGGTGCCAAGGTAAACCACAAACTGGTTCCCCTGAGCTATAAGCTACAGAGTGGTGATCAGGTAGAGATTCTTACCTCCAAATCGCAGCATGTCAATGCAGGTTGGATCAACTTCGTATCCACCGCCAAGGCTAAAGCCAAGATTCAGGCCATCCTGCGTCGTGATAACCGCGAAACGCAACGCGAGGGAGAGGACATCTTAAACGAGTTCCTGAAGAAAAATGGTTTTGAACCTACTGTAGCACTGACCGACAAATTAGCCGATTTCCATGAATACACCAAACGTACGGAATTCTTCCAGGCTTTGGGTGAGAAGATTGTGCTACTGGGCGAAAAGGATATCGATGAGTTGAATGGTAAGAACAAGGACGACAACAGCAACTCCGGTTGGCGTAAGTTTGTACCCTTTGTCGGAAAGAAAAAGAAAGAAGAGCATTCTCGTCAGGACTTGTTTATCGTTCCTGAGAAGTTTAACCGCAAAAAGCCCGTCTACATCGCTGAGGAGAATATCAAGCAGTTCAAGTTCATGGGATGTTGCCACCCCATCCCCGGCGACGATGCATTAGGATATATCAACAACAAGAATCAGATAGAAATCCATAAGCGTGCTTGTCCAGTGGCTGCTAAGTTGAAAACCAGCTATGGCAACCGCATCCTTGATATCAAGTGGGACATGCACCGAAAGCTTTATTTCGACGCCACCATCCGTATCAGTGGTATCGACCGTCTGGGCATGCTCAACGAAATCACGCAGGTCATCTCATCGCAGATGAATGTCAATATCCACAAAATCCTCATCACCTGCGAAGAGGGTATTTTTGAAGGAACCATCGAGATGCACGTACACGATCGTGAGAACGTAAAGGCTATCATGGAGAATCTGAAGAAGGTACCCGATCTGAAGGAGATCTCAGAAATTATGTAAAACTACTTTATAAAATGAAAAAACTACTGCTATTACTGGCTATCATGGCCACATCTCAGACCGGATTTTCTGCCGGCAAGTACGACAACCCCGACACCCTTGTGGTATCACGCGATGGAACAGGAGAATTCCGAAACATCGACGATGCCATCGAAGTGTGTCGCGCTTTTATGGACTACCACAAGGTCATCTATGTAAAAAAAGGCACCTACAAGGAAAAGCTCATCATCCCATCATGGCTTCAGAACATTGAAATCTGCGGTGAGGATGCCGAGAAAACCATTATCACTTTTGATGACCATGCCAACATCAAACGTACTGACAATGGCAAGCCCATGGGCACTTTCCGCACTTATACACTGAAGATTGAGGGTAATGCCATCACACTGAAGAATATAACTATCGAGAACAACTCTGCACGTTTGGGCCAGGCCGTAGCACTACATACCGAGGGTGACCGTCTGGTGTTTATCAACTGCAGGTTCGTAGGTCATCAGGACACAGTATACACAGGTACTGCCGGCACACGCCTCTATTTCAAGGACTGCTACATCTGTGGCACCACCGACTTTATCTTCGGTCCTTCAACAGCATGGTTCGAGGGATGCACCATTGAGAGTCTGGTAAATAGCTACGTCACTGCAGCCTCAACTCCTCAGGATCAGCCATTCGGTTATGTGTTCAACAACTGCCGGCTTATTGCAGGCGGTACTGCCGAACAGTGCTACTTAGGTCGCCCTTGGCGTCCGTATGCTTACACGCTATTCATGAATTGTGAGTTGGGCGGACATATCCGCAGCGAAGGTTGGGAAAACTGGCGTAACCCTGAGAACGAGAAGACTACCCGCTATTTAGAATACAACAATCGCGGTGCCGGTGCTCAGCCTCAGCAACGTGTAGCCTGGAGTCATCAGCTCACCAAGAAAGAGGCGACAAAGATTACCCCCCAAGCCGTTTTTAACAGAAACGACGGTTGGAATCCTTGGAAATAACCAACACCTACCGTCCAACACCACTTTACTAATATAATAAGGTATATATATGAAGAAATTACTCCTACTAGTTTTAACCACTCTGCTGTCGGCTACTGTGTCGGCTCAGGAGCGCCCACTGTGGATGCGATTCTGCGCCATCTCCCCCGACGGCAAAACTATCGCTTTCTCGTATAAAGGCGACTTGTACACAGTTCCAGTTTCCGGTGGTACAGCTAAACAGCTCACCAGTAATCCTGCCTATGATTCCAACCCAGTATGGAGTCCTGACGGCAGTAAGATAGCTTTCGTATCTGATCGTGAGGGAGGCGCATTGAACCTCTTTGTCATTTCACGCGACGGCGGTCTGCCTTCACAGATTACTACCAGCAGTCACAGTAAGACGCCACTGGCCTTCAGCGACAACGATCACTTGGTATTCAGCATGGCCGACATGCCAACACAGCAGTCGATTATTCCTGCAATGGCAAAATTTCCACAGCTCTACGAAGTGAGTATCAAGGGCGGACGTCCATACTTGTACTCTGCATTGGCAATGGCCGATATCAATATCAATCGCAAGACTGGCGATGTATTGTATCACAGCATCAAAGGTACCGAAGACCCCTTCCGTAAGCACCATCAATCGCCAGCCTGTCGCGACATTTGGATTTGGTCAAAGGGGAAATACACCAAGCTCACCACCTTCAAGGGTGAGGACCGTACACCTGTTTGGACTCCCGACGGCAAGGGATATTACTACCTGAGCGAGCAGGACGGTACTTTCAATGTATGGAAACGCAGTCTTGACGGTACGCAGACCCAACAGATTACACGTCATAAGACCAACCCTGTACGTTTCCTCACATCGTCTGCCGACGGCACTCTGTGCTACGGTTACGACGGTGAGATCTACACCCTCCGCGAAGGCGGGCAGCCTCAGCGTGTCAACATCAACATTGTCGGCGACCGCTCTGATCGTGATCTGATCCGACAGACACTCACAGGAGGCTGCACCGAGATATGCGCTTCCCCCAACGGTAAGGAGGTTGCCTTTATCGTGCATGGTGATATCTATGTAACTTCGGTCGATTATAAGACCACACGCCGTATCACCGATACACCAGAATTGGAGCGCAACATCACCTTCTCGCCCGACGGTACCCGTCTGGCCTATGCTTCTGAACGTAACGGCTGCTGGAACATCTACCAAACCAGCATCGTCAACAAGAAGGAAGAGAAATTATTCATCTATTCTACCGATTTGAAGGAAGAGCAGCTCACCAAGCATAACCACACATCGTTCTATCCTAAGTATAGCCCCGATGGTAAGGAGATTGCCTTCTTCGAGGATCGTGGTGCTGTACGTATCATTAATCTGTCATCAAAGCAGATCCGTACAGTGATGGATGGAAAGAACCTGTTCTCATACTCTGATGGCGACATTGATTTCGAATGGAGTCCCGATGGCCGCTATCTGCTGTCGAGCTATTACGGCGACGGTGGCTATCACCACGATGACATCGCCTTGCTCGATGCATCCGGCAAAAAGAAACCCTACAACCTCACCAATAGCGGTTATACCGATTTCAATCCTCATTGGGTGATTGGCGGCAAGGCCATGCTGTTCAAGAGCAACCGTAAGGGATATAAGAACCATGGCGGTCATGGCTATCATACTGACTATTACATCATGTTCTTCGACCTCGACGCTTACGAACGTTTCATGATGTCGAAGGAGGAAAAAGCGCTCTACGACAGCGAACAAAAGCAGAAGGGTAATACCAATACACCTTTTGAACTCGATCTGGAGAATGCACGCCAGCGTGTTGTTCGTCTTACTGCGCACTCTACCCGTCTGGGCGATGCTTTCCTTACCACAAAAGGTGATACTCTCTTCTATGAGGCAGCCTACGACGATGGCTATGATTTGTGGAAGTACAACTTACTAACCGACAAAAACGAGTTAATACTCAAAGGTTTAGGACAGGGTAACCTGATGACCGACAAAAAGCGCAAGAACCTATACGTGCTGAGTAAGGGTAACATCAGAAAGATTGATCTTGCCAAAGAAAGCCGTAGCGCCATCGACTTCGAGGCCGACTTCAACTATCGCCCATATGCAGAGCGCGAGTATCTGTTCAATCATATCTGGCGCCAAGTAAGCGATAAGTTCTACCGCGCCGACTTACATGGTGTTGACTGGGCTGGTTATAAGAAGATATATCAGAAATTCCTGCCTCATATCAACAATGAGTACGACTTCCGCGATATGCTGGCCGAAATGCTGGGCGAGCTGAACGCCTCACATACTGGTGCCCGCTACTCTGCCAGCATCAAGTACCGCACAGCATCATTAGGCGTATTCTTCGACCAGAAATACAAGGGTGATGGTCTGAAGATTGCAGAAATCGTGAAAGGTTCGCCCTTAGCTGTCCGCAACACTGGTGTAAAAGCAGGCGACATCATCGAAGCTATCGATGGCACTCTCATCAAGGCTAGCGACGATTTCTATCCTTTGTTGGCAGGCAAGACAGGCAAACAGACACGCCTCACCATCAATGGTCGTAACGTGAATATCAAGCCCATCTCGCTTACTGCTTATAACAATCTGCTTTACGATCGTTGGGTAGAGCGTAACCGCCATCTGGTGGATAGTCTTTCTAAAGGCAAACTGGCTTACGTCCACATCCGTCAGATGAATGGCGACCGTTTCCGTGAGCTCTTCGAGGAATTACTCAACGAAGACAACCGTGAGCGTGATGCTGTGATTGTTGACGAGCGTCATAATGGTGGTGGCTATCTGCACGACGACCTGCGCGTTCTGCTCAGCGGACGTCAGCATTCACACTTCGTAGCCCACGGAAAATATCTGGGTATCGAGCCATCTGCTCAGTGGAACAAGCCTTCATGCGTCGTGATCTGCGAGGACGATTATAGTAATGCCTGCGGTTTCCCACGTCTGTTCCAGGATATGAAGATCGGTAATCTGATTGGTACTCCTATGGCAGGAACATCTACCAGTGTATGGTGGGAAACACTCATCAATGGCATCGTGTTCGGTATTCCACAGGTTGGACGTATCGACGTACGCGGTGACTATGGTGAGAACACACCACTCTACCCTGACATCGAGGTATATAACGCACCTGAGGACTACCTTACCGGTCGCGACCGCCAGTTGGAGCGTGCCGTACAGGAGTTACTCAAGGAAGCTAAGGAGTTCAAAGAAAAAACCAAGGATGAGTTCGGAGGTCATAAGAAATAAATACAAATAATAATCCCCGCCGATTGGCGGGGATTATTATTATGTTCAAGTAGCATTACAACATGTCCAGATGCGATTTGAGTTTCTCAAGTTCTTCACGCACGCCAATCAGCATCTGCAATGCATCAGCCTTCGTCTGCGCACCTTGACGGTTTTTCTGCAACATCTCACGTGCAGCAGATATCTTGAAACCGCGTACTTTTACCAGATTATGGATTAGTCGCACCTGCTCAATATCCTTCTCTTGATACTGACGGATTTTGGCTGGTCCAGAAGTCTTTGGTCTCAGAAACGAAAACTCCTGTTCCCAGTATCGCAGTGTACTCTCATTCAGATCGAACATCTCCGCTACCTCTCTGATAGAGTAATAAAGCTTAAAATTCTTTTTCAGATTCAGTGCCATAATTCAACTATTTTGCCGCAAAGATAAACAATTATATTGAATAAAGAAAAGAATTAAGATTATTTAAATAGGGTTGGCGTTTGCCAACCCTATCAATATACTTAAAGCTTTGCTAACTCAAGCACCTTGTCGACAGCTGCACTCAGGCCGTCGGCGTTCTTACCACCAGCCTGGGCAAAGTGAGGCTGACCGCCACCACCACCCTGGATGAGCTTGGCGGCCTCACGTACCATCTGACCGGCATTCAGTCCGTGGTCGCTTACCATATCATCACTCATCATGATTGAGAGCTGTGGTTTATTATTATCATGAGTACCCAATACACAGAGCAAAGAGCCCTCTACTGCTGCACGGATCTTGAAAGCCAGGTCCTTAGCGGCTGCAGGATTCATGGGGAGAACGGCAGTTACAACCTTAACACCATTCACCTCGCGGGCCTTTTCAACCAGCTGCTTAGCAGCACGCTCTACAGCCTGAGCCTGGAAGGCTTCAATCTCCTTCTTCATTGAGTCGTGTTCCTCAATATACTTCTTGATTACACCCTGCAGGTCCTTGGCATTATTGAAGAATGCCTTGACAGCCTTCAGGATATCCTCAGTCTGATACAGCAGTTCCTCACACTCCTGACCGGTCTTAGCCTCAATACGACGGATACCGGCAGCCACACTGGCTTCTGAAATAATCTTGAAGAAGCCGATGCGACCTGTTGAAGAAGCGTGGATACCACCACAGAACTCACAAGAAGGACCGAAACGAACTACACGAACCTTATCTCCGTACTTCTCGCCAAACAGCGCGATAGCACCTAACTTCTTTGCCTCGTCGAATGGTACGTCACGGTGCTCGTCGATATGGATATCCTGACGGATCATATCGTTCACCATACGCTCTACCTCGCGCAGCTGCTCATCAGTAACCTTCTCGAAGTGTGAGAAGTCGAAACGCAGGGTGTCGGGACTTACAAACGAGCCCTTCTGCTCTACATGGTCACCCAGAATCTGCTTCAGCGCATAATCGAGCAGGTGAGTAGCAGTATGGTTAGCAGCCGAAGCGTTACGCTTGTCGGTATCGACACAGGCCATGAACTGAGCAGCAGGATCCTTTGGCAACTGCTTCACGATGTGAACGCTCTGACCGTTCTCGCGCTTGGTGTCGATGATGCTGACGGTCTCTGCCTCGTTAACGAGAACACCCTGATCACCAACCTGTCCACCCATCTCGCCATAGAATGGTGTGTTATCGAGAACCAGTTCATAGAACTCATTCTTCTTCTGTGTTACCTTACGGTAGCGGAGAATATGGCACTCGTATTCGGTATAATCGTAACCAACAAACTGCTGCTCACCGGCAGCCAGTTCTACCCAGTCACTGTTCTCAACGGCAGCAGCGTTACGAGCACGGTCTTTCTGCTTCTGCATCTCCACATTAAACTGCTCCTCGTTAACGGTGAAGCCGTTCTCACGACAGATAAGTTCTGTGAGGTCGAGTGGGAAACCATAGGTGTCGAACAGACGGAAGGCCTGTACGCCATCGAGCTCAGTTTTACCCTCAGCCTTCAGCTGGCTCATAGCATCACTCAACATACCGATACCCTTTTCAAGCGTGCGCAGGAATGAATCTTCCTCTTCCTTGATAACCTTGGTGATGAGCTGCTGCTGGGCCTTCAACTCTGGGAAGGCATCACCCATCTCAGCTACGAGTGTGGGCACAAGCTTATGCAGGAAACCGTCCTTCTGACCAAGGAAGGTGTAGGCATAGCGTACAGCACGACGCAGAATACGACGAATCACATAGCCAGCCTTAGCGTTTGAAGGCAGCTGACCGTCGGCAATCGAGAAGGCAACGGCACGCAGGTGGTCTGCACAAACGCGCATGGCAACATTGATGTCATCCTGCTCCTTGCTGATGGGATTCTCGGTCTCCTCTTCGAAGGTGAAGTACTTCAGTCCGGTAATCTGCTGCTCGGCCTTGATGATGGGCTGGAACACATCGGTGTCGTAGTTGGAGTGCTTACCCTGCATCATGCGAACCAGACGCTCAAAGCCCATACCAGTATCAATCACGTTCATACCCAGTTTCTCAAGACTACCATCAGCCTTGCGGTTAAACTGCATGAACACCAGGTTCCAGATCTCAATCACCTGTGGGTCGTCCTGGTTCACCAGCTCACGACCGGTCTTGCCGCTGGCAGCCTTCTGCTCAGGTGTACGGCTATCTACATGGATCTCTGAACAGGGACCGCATGGACCTGTGTCACCCATCTCCCAGAAGTTATCGTGCTTATTTCCGTTGATGATGTGGTCCTCGGGCACGTGCTTAGCCCAATATTTAGCGGCCTCATCGTCACGAGGAATATTCTCTTCGGGCGAACCCTCGAATACGGTTACATAGAGATCCTCAGGATTCAGTTTGAGCACATCAACCAGATACTCCCATGCCATATCGATGGCGCCCTCCTTGAAGTAGTCGCCAAAGCTCCAGTTACCGAGCATCTCGAACATGGTGTGATGATAAGTATCGTGTCCTACTTCCTCAAGGTCGTTGTGCTTTCCTGATACGCGCAGGCACTTCTGTGTATCCGCTCGACGGCGTGGCTCTGGATCGCGAGTACCCAGAATGATATCCTTCCATTGGTTCATACCTGCATTCGTAAACATCAGCGTTGGGTCATCCTTGATTACCATAGGTGCTGATGGTACGATAGCGTGCTGCTTCGACTCGAAAAACTTTTTGAATGAGTCGCGAATCTCATTTGCTGTCATCATCTTAATTTGACTATTTTACTATTTACTATTTATCAAATTGTTATTTGGGGTGCAAAGTTACGAATAAACGAGCGAAATACAAAATTTTACCCGCCTTTTTTATTGACTTTCAAAAAAAAATAGTACCTTTGCAGGCAAACTGAAAACCCCGTATTAAAGAATGGACGACGAGATAAAAGAAGTACAAGAGTCGGACCAGCACTCCGACTATAAGCCAAGTAACCGCTTTGATGCCGCAGCGGTTCATCATCTCAGCGGCATGTATCAGAACTGGTTTCTGGATTACGCCAGCTACGTAATCCTGGAGCGTGCCGTACCCCATCTGGGCGACGGTCTGAAACCAGTACAGCGACGCATCCTGCACTCCATGAAGCGCATGGATGACGGACGCTATAACAAGGTGGCCAACATCGTTGGTCACACCATGCAGTTCCACCCACATGGCGACGCCTCTATCGGCGACGCGCTGGTACAGTTGGGTCAGAAGGATCTGCTCATCGACACACAGGGTAACTGGGGTAATATTCTCACTGGTTCAAGCGCAGCTGCACCACGATATATTGAGGCACGACTGAGTAAGTTCGCGCTCGATACGGTATTCAACCCGAAGACTACCGAATGGAAGATGTCGTACGATGGTCGTAACAAGGAGCCTATCACGCTCCCCGTCAAATTTCCATTGTTGTTGGCGCAAGGTGCCGAAGGTATTGCCGTAGGACTGAGTTCCAAGATCCTGCCCCATAACTTCTGCGAAATCTGCGATGCAGCTATCAGCTATCTGCACCAGCAGCCGTTTGCATTGTACCCCGACTTCCCCACCAGCGGTAGCATTGATGTGTCGAAATATAACGACGGTCAGCGTGGTGGCGTCGTTAAGGTACGCGCTAAGATTGAGAAGATAGACCAGAAGACCTTGGTCATCCGTGAGATACCCTTCTCCAAAACCTCAGAAACCCTTCAGGATTCTATCGTAAAAGCTATCGAGAAGGGAAAAATCAAGGCCCGTAAGGTTGAAGACCTGACAGCCGCCGAGGTAGAGATTCAAGTACATCTGGCCCCCGGCGTATCAAGCGATAAGACGATTGACGCCCTCTATGCCTTTACTGATTGCGAGGTAAGCATTTCGCCCAACTGTTGTGTTATTGAGGACAACAAGCCACAGTTCCTCACCATCAGCGATGTGCTGCGCCACTCTGTCGACCGCACCAAGGACCTTATCCGTCAGGAGCTGGAGATCCGTAAGGGCGAACTGTTAGAGCAACTGCATTTCCAGTCGCTGGAGCGTATCTTCATCGAGGAACGCATCTATAAGGACAAGAAATTCGAACAGGCACCTAATGTTGATGCTGTCTGCGAACATATCGACGAGCGATTGACCCCCTACTACCCACAGTTCATCCGCGAGGTAACGAAGGACGATATCCTGAAACTGCTTGAAATCAAGATGCAGCGCATCCTGAAGTTCAACAAGGATAAGGCCGACGAACTCATGGCACGTCTGAAGGCTGAAATCGAAGAGATTGACCGCGATCTGGCCAACCTGGTAGAGGTGACAGCCAACTGGTTTCAGTTCCTCAAGGACAAGTACGGCAAGGATCATCCACGTCTGACCGAGATCCGCAACTTCGACACCATCGAAGCCTCGAAGGTGGCCGAGGCCAACCAGAAGCTCTACATCAACCGCAATGACGGCTTCATCGGTACCGGTTTGAAGAAAGACGAGTTTGTTTGCAACTGTTCTGACCTCGACGATGTCATCATCTTCTACAAGGATGGTAAATACAAGATTGTACGTATCGCCGAGAAACTGTTCGTGGGCAAGAATATCCTGTATGTCAACGTGTTCAAGAAGAACGATCAGCGCACCATCTATAATGCCGTCTACCGCGACGGCAAGAAGGGACCGTACTATATCAAGCGTTTCAATGTGACCAGTATGACCCGCGACAAGGAATACGACCTGACGCAGGGCACCGACGGCTCACGCGTGATGTATTTCACTGCCAATCCGAACGGCGAGGCCGAGATCATCAAGGTCACACTCGATCCTTCACAGAACATCAAACGTGTATTCCTGGTAAAAGACTTCTCCGAAGTGCTCATCAAGGGACGCGCCTCAAAGGGTAATCTGCTCACGAAATATCAGGTAACCCGTATCGGATTGAAGAGTCATGGGCACTCCACACTGGGCGGCCGCAAGGTATGGTTCGACCCCGATGTGAACCGTCTGAACTACGATGATCACGGACAGATGTTAGGCGAGTTCTACGACGACGACCAGATTCTGGTCATCCTTACCAACGGCGACTATTATCTGAGTAACTTCGACTTGAACAACCACTACGAATCCAATATCCTGCGCATCGAGAAGTACGATGCCGACAAGGTCTGGACAGCAATTCTCTACGATGCCGACAACCAGGGTTACCCCTATCTGAAGCGTTTCCAGATGGATGCCTCGAAGAAGAAGCAGAACTGGCTGAGCGACAATCCGTCATCACAGCTCATCCTGCTCACGGATACGCCATTCCCCCGCTTGTTAGTCACCTATGGTGGTGTCGACGCCTTCCGCGGCAGCGAGGAGATTGATGCCGAGCAGTTCATTGCGGTGAAAGGTTTCAAAGCCAAAGGTAAGCGCCTCACCACCTACCAGTTGGAGAATATCGAGGAGCTGGAGCCTACCCGATTCCCCGAGCCGGTATCAGAACCGAAAGAGGACGAGGGTGAAGAAGAAGAAAGCCTCGACCCCGACGCCGGAAAATCAGAGCAACAGGTACGCGATGAGATTACCGGCCAGCTAAATCTATTTGATAATGAGGATTTTAAATAGTATCGTATTTATTTTGTGCGTTGCGGCTTCTACCGCAACCGCACAGAATAGAACGCACCTCATCGGCGCGGGCCCATCACGTCTGCTCGACACTTACCTCACCCCCGAACACTTCAGCGGCACGGGATTTACCTATCTCTACATCCGCGACACCGCACCCACCGACACTATCCGTCGCTGGACCACCACCTACGAACACGAGACTGACTTCTCGAATACCAAGGATCGCAGTGGGAACACAGGACTCATAGAGGGTGCATACCACTTCTACTGGGCGCGTTACTATAACTTCTCGCCCATCAAAGACCTACGTCTGCAGGTAGGTGCCGCAGCCAATGCCAGTATTGGGTTTATCTACAACATGACCAGCAGCAACAATCCTGCACAGGCACGGGCATCGCTGAACATCACGCCGAGTGCTACTGCCAACTACCGCTTTCATATCCGTAAGCAGCGTTTCACCGCACGCTACGAACTCAACCTGCCATTGGTAGGCATCATGTTCAGCCCCAACTACGGTCAGAGCTATTATGAGATCTTCCAATTAGGCAACTACGATCATAACGCAGTGCCTACCACTTTCATCTCTGCTCCCACCTTCCGCCAGATGCTCTCTGTCGATTGGCACTACAGCACCCACTGGGCACTCCGTGCGGGCTATCTGGGCAACTACCAGCAGAGCAGAGTGAACAACCTCAAGAACCACATCTACACACACCGGTTTCTCATCGGTCTCACCCGCAGCCTATGAAAAAGTATATCCTTCTGTTCTTCTGTCTGATCAGTTTCTGTGCATGCGTGGATGAAGACGAATTTCCCGACACCCCGCAGGGCAACTTCGAGGCTCTTTGGCAGATTCTCGATGAGCACTATTGCTTCTTCGATTATAAGGCTATCGACTGGGATGCCATCCATGAGACATATAAGGTACGCGCGAACGACAACATCAATCGCGAACAGCTCTTTGAAGTGATGGCCGATATGCTCAGCCAACTGCGCGACGGTCATGTCAACCTCTACACCGCCTTCGACAACGGCCGCTACTGGAGCTGGTACGAAGACTACCCTACCAACTTCAGCGACTCATTGCAACGCCGATACTTAGGGACCGACTACCGTATTGCCTCCGGACTGCGTTATAAGATTCTCGACGACAACATCGGCTATGTGTATTACGGCAGCTTTACCAGTCCCATCGGCGAGAGCAATCTCGATGAGGTTATCGATCATCTGATGTTTTGTCAGGGCATGATTCTCGACATCCGTGGTAACGGTGGCGGCACCCTCACCACTGCCGAACAGTTAGCAGCACGCTTCTGTTTTGAGAAAACACTGGTAGGCTATATCCAGCATAAAACCGGAAAAGGACACAACGAGTTCTCGGCCGAAGAGCCGCAATACATCGAACCGTCGAGCAACCTGCGCTGGCAGAAGCCTGTGATATTGCTCACCAACCGAGGCGTGTTTAGCGCTGCCAACGAGTTTACAAAATATATGAAGTGCATGCCGCAAGTCAAGGTGGTGGGCGACCGGACCGGCGGAGGCAGTGGACTGCCCTTCACGGCTACACTTCCCAATGGCTGGACGGTGCGCTTCTCGGCTTGTCCCAGCTACGACCGCAACCACCAGCAGACAGAATTCGGCATTGCCCCCGACTACCAAGTAGGTCTTACAACCGAAGATTTCGTCAAAGGGCGCGACACAATCATAGAATTTGCCAGAAAACTTTTGGCGGAATAAAAAAAAAGTATTATCTTTGCACCCGCAATTCAATCAAATTGCGAATTGACTAACGTCGATTACACTTCAAAGAAGCGAATTGACTAACGTCGATTCTGCGCCTGTGGCGGAATTGGTAGACGCGCTAGACTTAGGATCTAGTGTTTACGACGTGCAGGTTCGAGTCCTGTCAGGCGCACAATTACTCATAATCCATTAACAATTGACAGTTATCAAGGCCCATACCACATTCTTTGTATTTTAAGCATGAATTTGCGCCATTTTGAAAAAAAAACCACAAAATGCTTGCAAGTTTCGGATTTATTTCCTACTTTTGCCTCGATTTATATAAATTAACGTAAGACATTCTATATTTTTATTTATTGTTTAATTATAATTTTTTAGTTCAATGAAAAAGAAAATTATCAATGGTATCATGATGGTAGCGCTGTTGTTCGCTACTGTTACCTCATTTGTTTCTTGTAAGGACAATGATGAGGACTTGAAAATTGATGTAACAGCAACCCTGCTGCCCGACATCCAGAAGGCACAGCAAGACATTACTAACCTTCAGACCTCAAAAGCTGATGCTTCAACCGTTACTACTTTAAGTGGTCAACTGACAACCCTTCAGAATACAGTTAACAATCTGAAGTACGCTACTCCAGAGCAGTTCCAGTCTCTGAAAGACGAGCTCGCTGCCATTCAGGCACACATCAAGGATCTTGTTTACGCTCTTGAGAATATGGTAACCAGCGTAACTGTTAACGCTACCGCTACCAGCATTATTCCTAACAGCAAGATCTTCCCAGGCATCAACATGCAGCTGATCGGTGCTGCTTACGGTGACCCCGTTAAGCCTGCTGGTGAGTTCCCATCAACCGACGCAAGTCTCTATGTTGACGGTAACGCTCTGCCTGCAGCTCTTATTGCCGGCGATACATACAGCTGGGATGAGAACACCAAATACATCGGTGCTGAGAATGGTAACGAAGCTGGTAAGGTTTACTTCACTCTGAACCCATCTAACGTTGACCCCGCTAATCTGAAGAGCCTGAAGCTCGTTAACAGCAAGCAGGAAGATATTGCTACTTTGGGTGAAGCTAAAGTTTGTGAGGATGAGCTCACATGGGGACAGACCCGTGGTATTGGTTATGACCAGACTCACGCAGCAAAGCTTTGGGTTGCCGACGCCACCATGGATGTTAACAACGTAAAGCAGGCTATCGACCTCAAGAAGATCATCGACTTCAAGTCTATCAAGAACAGTGTTGAGACTATGATTAACACTGCTAAGACATCTGGTGTCAAGACCGCTGGTAAGACTGTTCTGCAGGAGAGTGCAAAAATTGCTACCACCCTTATAACAGCTCCATCTAATATTGAGCCTATGACTGCAGTTGCTCTGAAGGCAGAGTGGAACGACACTATTGGTACACGCAGTGTATTGTCTGACTATTCTATCGCTGCTACTGCTTATAAGCCATTGTCATTCGCTGAGTTCAAGGATGTTCAATTCACTGCAAATGTCGACTTGTCAAAAATTGACAACGCAGTCTACAAGTTTGCAAACAAATTCCATAAGACTATTGACAATATCATAGCAAAGGTTAAGAAGACTAACGTTGATTTCTCTATCGACCTCTCAAAGCTGGATCCAAATAAGTTTAACGTTAAAAAGACTATTTACGTATTCGTTAGAACTGGTGAAGAGACTGCTAAAGATGCAGAAAACAAAGACGTTAAAGTAGTTACCATCAAGAAGATTTACTTCTCAACTGAAGAGCAAGATCCAGAAGAAAAAGGTTATATTGACATCCACAAGGTCGATAACTTCGCTGCAAACGAGGTATACTATACCACAGTATCTGTAGGAGAGAATCTGACTGATGAAATTAAGGATCTTAAGAAAGCTGTAGAGAATGGTTTTGACACAAGTAGCATCCAGGATCTGTTGAAGCAAGCTATTACTTCTTTGAGAGACGTTGAAGATGGTGTTGATGATATTGTATCACTCGCAGACCGTGTTACAAACTATCTGTCAACCATTATCAACAAGTCTATCAACTTCATCGGAACAGGTCGCGTTCTTGAGCCAATTCTGCTCGTTAACACAGACAACGGTATTCAGCGTGCTACCGGTAACTACACCGCTGGTACATACACCTTCATTCCTACCACACTGAACTACGAGGTGCTTGCTCCTGCATACAAGAAGTACATCGCTGTTGTTGACGCTAATGGTGACGTTCGCTACAAGACTCTCAAGACCAAGGGTGAGGAAGGCTTCAAGAACTTGGAGGTTGAGCTGAAGGCCAACGATACCAAGATTGTATATGCTGCTATGGACTTCCGCGGTTACCAGATCGCTAAGGTTTATGACATCACCGTGAAGTAATTAACATTTGTGGATTAAAAATGATTTTACAGAATATGAAAATGAAGAAAACAATATTGTCTTGCCTGATGCTGTTAGCTGGTCTTTCAGCATCTGCTCAGGAGCAGAAGGGCACGACTGAATACGTCTTCGAGCCACACTGGTATATTCAGGTACAGCCTCTGGGTGGACAGTACACCCTCGGTGAGCGTGGTTTCGGTAAGCTGCTTTCATACAATGTTCAGGCTGCTGTAGGCCGTCAGTTCTCTGAGCTGTGGGGTGCACGCCTCACTGTAGGTGCTTGGCAGAGCAAGGGCGGTAGCAAGTACACTACTGTAGGCAAGGAATATGGCTGGAAGTGGAACTATATAGCTCCTACTGTTGACGCTACCCTGAACCTCTCTAACCTCTTCGCAGGTTTCAACCCCAACCGTGTATTCAACCTGACCGCATTTGCTGGTCTGGGCGCAAACATCGCTTGGAACAACAAGGAGGCTGCTGCCGCTGATGCTGCTATCGCATCTGATCTGAAGTTCCCTGCAGGCACTCAAATGCTTGCTTACCTGTGGGACGGCACCAAGGTTCGCCTGGTTGGTCAGTTCGGTGCTCTCGCTGATTTCAAGATCAACGATAAGTGGAGCATCAACCTCGAGTTCAGCGCAAACACTCTGAACGATAAGTACAACTCTAAGAAGGCTGGTAACTGGGATTGGTACTTCAATGCCCTCGCTGGTGTAAAGGTTAACTTGGGTAAGACCTACTCTACCCGCTTTATCCCTGCTCCAGAGCCAGAGATCCGCTATGTAGAGAAGATTGTTGAGAAGATTGTAGAAGTTCCCGCTCCTGCACCAGCCGAGACAGCTGAGACAGCCGCTGAGCCTCTGCGCCGCGATATCTTCTTCACCATCGGTAAGACTGTTATCCGCAAGAGCGAGCAGCAGAAGGTTAACGACGTTGTTGCTTACCTGCAGGCTAATCCTGAGGCTAAGGTTAACGTAACTGGTTACGCTGACGCTGGTACAGGTAACGACCGTATCAACGATCGTCTGGCCGCAGCTCGTGCCGACGTTGTTGTTAAGGCTCTGAAGAAGGCTGGCGTTTCTGCAAGCCGCATCAGCTACGACAGCAAGGGTGCTCGTGTTCAGCCATTCGCTGACAACGACAGCAACCGTGTATCTATCGTTATCGCTGAGTAAGCTTTAGATAAGATAACATTCAAAATCAAGCCCAGTCCCACCATGGGGCTGGGCTTTTTCTGAAACAAGAGGATAACCAGATGAAGACATTAATTACAGCTATCCTGGCTTTTATCACAGTACCTATGATGGCCCAGCTGTCAGAAGGGTATTACCGCGTACAGAACAACGGTTCTGAACGCTACATCACCATCACTGATGATGTCATCACAAACGTAGATATCAACTCATCTATCCTGGACTATAACAATATCACCACTTGGACAGGATTCGACAAAGTAAAAAGCAACCCGGGCTCGGTTATCTATATCAAGCCTGTTAATAACCAATATAACCTGGCTGCGCAGGGCATCAGCGTTTACGACATTGCTGGTGGCAGAACGTACATTGATATGACATACTGCGGCACAAAAGATGGCGTAGGTATATATATCATTTCGGCTTCTGCAAAATCAGGCGGCATCACCGTGACCAAAAAACTCTACGACGGATCCTCCACACGCGAGAAAGACTATGTAGGCGACAGTGGTGCCGCTACGCACCAATACTGGCGCGTGAAACCCATGAACACCACCGACAACTATATCGGCATCACACCAACCGTGGAGACTAACGACGGATGGTATGGCACCATCTATGCATCCTTCCCTTTCAAGACCGTATCAGAGGACATGAAAGTGTATTATGTGGACGGTGTCTGCGATGGCGAGTTCCGACTGCAGGAGATTATCGACGACATTAAGCCGGCTGCTACCCCACTCATCGTGAAGTGCAGCAGCAGCGATGCCGCAAACAATATGATACTGCCCGTGGTAGGCAATGGCACAGCAGTCAGTGGCAACCTGCTGAGAGGCACCTATTTCGACAGTAGTCTGCGTAATCATATCCGCCGTGTAGAATACGACGCAAATACCATGCGCGTACTCGGCAAGGACGATCAGGGTAACCTGATATTCACCACAGCCAAGAACAGTGATCTCACAAACAGTGCGTATATTCCCAAGAACACCTGTTGGTTGCAGATACCCGGGTGGCTTACTGGCGATTTGAAACAGGTAAGCCGCGAGGCGTTTACTGGTATCCAGAATATCAACACCGATGCCACCACCAGAAAAGGCACCTATACGCTCTCGGGCATGCGCGTGGAGAAGAGCGAAAACCTTCGTCCCGGCGTCTATATCCAAGATGGAAAACTGGTTGTGATTAAATAGAAAAAAGTTCCCTTTTACGGGAACTTTTTTTCTAAGTACTTTGCAATTGCAGCCTAAGTACTTTTCAATTGCAAAGTACTTAGAGAAAAACCGACCTAAAAAATGGTCTTTGTAAACCTTACATTCAGTACCGGATACACCTTAACACCGCCCACGATATCAACCCAGTCGCCAACCTTACCACGGATACCTTCTACATCCTTAGTGAGGTTAATACCATCATGGGTATAGAGGTCAGGAGTGCCGCCCCAGAACATGGCACCGGCATCGAACGACACCTGCCAGTCGTCACGGTTCTTCAGCAGTCGGCCACCATAGCCAAAGCCCAGATAAGGCTTAAAGTTATTAGCCTTGGCATATACCTTCACCATGCCATCAAGACCAGGTTCCATCATATAGGTTTCACCAGCCTGATGAATCACACCATATTCGCCCTTATGATGAAGAATATCACCAAATTCGCCATATACATCCTGAGCATAGGTGCCATAAATATCATGCTTGAACTTACCGATGGGGAAGCCCATACGACCATAATTCATCAGTGCGCTACGTATCTCCTCGCCAATGCTGAAGCTGGAGCCTTCATAGAGCGGCAGACGATTCTCTGCACGATAATAGATGGTGTTATACATGCCCACTGCCAGCAGTGAGGTCATGGCCTGCGTAGAGTTCTCGGCATAGCCGAACTGCGAGGCCCCCCAGTAGAAACCTGCCGTAAAATGCCAATGACGATTATGCTTGAAGGGGAACACATCAACCAGGAGCTTGAAGTTGTTAACCGTAGGCTTGCCTACCATCTCAACCTCATCAGTCACCTGATAGCCGGTGACCTGGGTAAGAATCTTCGACAGACGGTCGAAACGCGTCTCCACAGGATTACCCTGGGCATCGTACTTCTTGGCAGGCTCACCACCAACCTCTACAGGGAAATAGACGCTCTTATGGAAGCGGGGCATGTAGTCGTAGCCTGCACGCAGTTGAACATAGTCGCCTATTCTGCTGGCCACATCGATACCTATTCCGGTGGTACCAGCCACAACAGAAACGTCGAGATTCCGGAACACGCCATAGTGCTTGGAGCACGAAGCCGTCTTGATACTATCCTGTGCCTGGGCAGCAGTCAGCATGCAAGCAGCGGCTATCAGTAATACCATCTTTTTCATATTCATTATAAAAGGGATTGACATTATTTCATCATCCAGCGTCCTTCACGCTCCACCATGGGCACCACCACCTCCTCGGTGGTCGAGTCGCCATAACAAAGCATCAGGAGCACGCTGGTGTACTGCAGTGTACTATCAGTGAAAGCACGCGAGATACGCACCTCCTGGATGCCCTTACGAACCTGCTGCTGAGCGATGAACTGCTTGTAGCTCTCCACCAGCTGAGCACGGTAGTCGTCAGGCAGACTATCTGCCATCAGGCGCCCTTCCACGAAATGCGCATAATCGCCCTCTATCAGATGCTGATAGTAGCCCTTGGCGGCCAATGCCGCCAACTCCTCTTTACTGGGCTCACTACAAGCAATCACACAGAGGGCGATTAACGCCAGACAGATCAGTTTACGCATCACTTCTGACGGATGAATACATTAATAGGCGAACCTGTCAGCGTCCAGTTCTCACGGATTTTGTTCTCGAGGAAACGCTTATAGGGTTCCTTGACATACTGAGGCAGGTTGGCATAGAACACGAAGGTAGGAATCTGCGTATCGGGCACCTGAGCCACGTATTTAATCTTAATGTACTTACCTTTGACTGATGGTGGCGGGAACGCCTCGATGAGTGGCAGCATCACCTCGTTGAGCTTCGAAGTACCAATCTTAGCCTTACGGTTCAGATAAACCTGTTTGGCTGTCTCAAGTACCTTGAAGATACGCTGCTTGGTAAGCGCTGAAGCGAAGATGATGGGGAAATCAACAAACGGCGCCATACGCTGACGGATGGCATTCTCAAAAGTAGAGATGACAGCCTGCGACTTATCCTCAACCAGATCCCACTTATTAACAACTACCACCAGTGATTTATTATTCTTCTGGATAAGCTGGAAGATGTTCATATCCTGTGCCTCGATACCACGGGTGGCGTCGAGCATCAGCACACACACATCACTATTCTCGATGGCGCGGATAGAGCGCATCACTGAATAGAACTCCAGATCCTCAGTGACCTTGTTCTTACGACGGATACCGGCAGTATCAACCAGATAGAAGTCGAAACCGAACTTATCGTAACGGGTATAGATAGAGTCACGGGTGGTTCCGGCGATATCGGTTACGATATTACGATCCTCGCCGATAAAGGCATTGATGATGCTCGACTTACCGGCATTAGGACGACCAACCACCGCAAAGCGGGGAATACCATCCTCCAGTTCGTCCTTGGGTTTCTCGGGCAACATCTCGAGCACCTTGTCGAGCAGGTCGCCTGTACCGCTACCGGTAGCAGCGCTGATACACCAGGGATCGCCAAGACCTAACTTATAGAACTCGTACTGATCATAGAGATTCTTGCCGTCGTCGGCCTTGTTGGCTACCAGCAGAACAGGCAGTTTAGCGCGGCGCAGAATCTGCGCTACGTCCATATCCCAGCCGGTAACACCATTATTGATATCGCAGAGGAAGAGTACGAGATCAGCCTCTTCGGTGGCAATAATCACCTGCTTGCGGATCTCCTCTTCAAATACATCGTCGCTGTTGACGACCCAGCCGCCGGTATCGACAACTGAGAACTCACGACCGTTCCACTCACACTTGCCATACTGACGGTCACGTGTGGTACCGGCCTCGTCGCTGACAATAGCCTGACGGGTTTTTGTCAGTCGGTTAAACAGTGTGGACTTTCCCACATTAGGGCGTCCTACGATTGCTACTAAATTTCCCATATATGATCTTTATTCGGGGTTATAACCGAAGTGGTTTAATTCTTTTTCAGATGAACGCCAATCCTTGTCGACTTTCACGAAAATCTCAAGGAAGATAGGCTTGTCGAAGAATTTCTCGAGCGATTTGCGAGCCTCGGTACTCACCTTCTTGAGGGCTACACCCTGATGGCCGATGATGATACCTTTCTGCGAGTCGCGTTCCACATAGATGATCGCATTGATGTGGATATGCTTATCATCCTCCTTGAATCGCTCTACAGCTACCTCTACACTGTAAGGAATCTCCTTATCATAGTAGAGCAGGATTTTCTCACGGATAATCTCCGACACGAAGAAACGTGCCGGCTTATCGGTGAGCTGGTCCTTATCGAAATAAGCCGGGCTCTCGGGCAAGAGTTCCTGAATACGCTTTAACAGCATATCCACACCGAACTTGTTCTTTGCCGAGATAGGCAGGATCTCTGCCTTGGGCAGCAGGGCATGCCACTTATCAACAATGGCTGCCAACTGGGCATTACCACCAGTCAACTCATCAATCTTGTTGATGAGCAGGATGATGGGAGTATCCAGTTTCTGCACTTTCTCCAAGAACTCCATATTCTTCTCGGGGTTCTCTACCACGTCGGTCACATAGAGCAGCACATCCGCATCCTGTAGTGCCGACTCAGAGAACGCCAACATAGACTCCTGTAGTTTGTAGTTTGGCTTGAGCACACCCGGTGTATCCGAAAAAACGATCTGCATCTCGGGTGTATTCACGATGCCCATGATGCGATGACGGGTGGTCTGAGCCTTAAAGGTGGCAATTGAAATACGCTCACCAACCAGCTGGTTCATGAGCGTACTTTTGCCTACGTTGGGATTTCCAACAATATTTACGAATCCTGCTTTATGCATTAATTCTCAATTGTCCATTATCCTTTGTCAATTACTTACTGCCATCATAGGCCCACTTGTAATAAGAAGCGCCATGAACAAAGCCGGCACCAAAGGCCGTCAGAATCATGTTGTCGCCCTTCTTCAACTTACTTTCGTACTCCCAGATAGCCAACGGTATCGTAGCAGCACTCGTGTTTCCGTAGCGCTCAATGTTCACCATCACCTGCTCCATTGGCAACTCCAGACGCTTAGCTACTGCCTCAATGATACGCATGTTAGCCTGATGAGGAACCACCCACTGGATGTTGTCCTTGTTCAGACCATTGCGCTCAGCAATGATAGCGCAGTCGTTACTCATGTTAGTCACCGCATAACGGAACACGGTACGTCCCTCCTGATAGAGGTAGTGCAGACGATGATCAACAGTGAAATGCGACGGAGGGCAGACTGAACCTCCAGCCTTCAGGTGCAGGAACGGCAGTCCCTTACCATCAGTGCGGAAGTAAGAGTCCATCACACCGATATTCTCTTCCTCAGTAGCTTCAAGCATCACGGCAGCTGCACCATCTCCGAAGAGAGGACAGGTCTGACGGTCCTTATAGTCGACTACCGACGACATCTTATCGGCACCAATAACGATAATCTTCTTGTAGCGTCCGCTCTGAATCATCGTCGCTGCCACGTCGAGTGTGTAGAGGAATCCACAGCAGGCACCCCAGAAATCGAATGCGAAAGCATTCTTCAATCCAAGCTTGCCTAATACGATAGAGGCTGTGGAAGGGAACTTATAATCAGCTGTAGAGGTGGTAACAATGAGGGCATCGATAGAATCGGGATCGGCGCCGGTCTTCTGCATCAGCTGCTTGGCAGCCTTACGGGCCATGTAGCTGGTGCCGAGACCTTCCTCCGTAAGAATGTGACGCTCCTTGATACCAACGCGCGTCATAATCCACTCATCGTTGGTGTCGACCATACGTGACAACTCATCGTTGTTCAGAATATAGTCGGGCACGTAGCCGCCTACACCAGTGATTATCGCATTGATTTTACCCATTACTCAGCTACTTCTTCCTCAATCTTGATAGCTACCTTACCACGATAGTAACCACAGGTGGGGCATACAGTGTGATATACATAATATGCACCACAGTTAGGACATACTGCCAGTGTAGGAGCTACTGCCTTGTCATGAGTACGACGCTTGAGTGTACGAGTCTTTGATTGTCTTCTTTTAGGATGTGCCATAATTCTATTACTTTTTAATTGTTACTATTTTACTTTTTTACCTTTTTACTCTTTTAATTTCAAGAGTGCTTCCCAGCGGGGGTCGATGGGCTGGTCGGACTCCTCATCGCTGCTTCGGTCAGCTGACAGCTCTTCCAGAGCTTTCGTCATGGCAGGGTTGCACTTGCCAGGTGCATGCACATGCCTGATGGGTATTACCAACGCCACAAACTCATAGATGATCCACGAGGTGTCGAGTATTCCTTCGTCCTCAGGCACTACGATGATATCATCTTCCTCTGAGTATTCGCTTCCGAGCTTAACAATCAGACGATTATCGGTTTCTACCGGCTGGTCCATATCGTCGAGACATCGGTCGCATGGTACAATGATGGTGCCAACAGTATGGAATAAGAGCTCAAAAAAGCCGGTTGCCTTGCGTATAGACACCGACACATGCAAAGAACCCTTCTTCACATCAGCACCGTCAAGAGTTGCGAAGTAGGAATCATCGAGATCGAAAGACAAGGTTGTTTCCTCGTCTGTCAAACTCTTCAAATCTATCTTCAACATCTCTAAACTACTCATTTGGGGTGCAAAGTTACAAACTTTTTTCCAATTAAAGCGCGGTTATTTCAATTTTTTATCATTTCTATGTAAAATAGTTGACTAACAGCGCCTTATATTACACAAAAACAGGGTTATTTGTGCAATTCTATCCGGAAAGTAGTACCTTTTCCGAGCTCCGACGACTTCACGAAAATGCGGCCTTTATGATAGTCCTCAACAATACGTCGCGCTAAAGAAAGGCCCAATCCCCACCCACGTTGCTTGGTGGTAAAACCAGGCGTAAACACATGGCTGATATCCTTCTTACGGATACCCTTTCCGGTATCGCTCACCTCAAGAATCACACGATGGTCATCGTCTATCAGCTGCATGACAATCCTGCCACTGCCTTCCATGGCATCAACAGCATTCTTACACAGATTTTCAATCACCCATTCGAAGAGTGAAGCATTGATATTGGCAATGACTTCATGTTCAGGCAGGTGAGTCAGGATTTCAACCTGATTTGAAGTTCGCCGACGCATATAGTCAACCACATGTTCTACCACCTCATTCATTGAACTTTCTTTAGGTTCCGGCAAGGATCCTATCTTTGAAAAACGCTCTGCAATACGCTCCAGACGCTTCACATCCTTATCCATCTCAGGTATGAGTTCATCGTCAGGATGATTATCCTTGAGTATCTCTATCCACGCCATCAGACTGGAGATGGGCGTACCTAACTGATGGGCTGTTTCCTTCGACAGTCCAACCCAAACCTTATTCTGTTCCGCCTTCTTTGAAGATAGCAAAGCGAAGATGGCAACTACTACAAAAATCATGACGACGCCTAACTGCCAATAAGGATATTGTGACAGACGTTTCAGCAGGACCGATTCATCGTAACATACCACCTGACTACCTACCACAATCGTATCGCCAGCTTTCCGCATACGCAGGGCATACTGTTCAAGATGTAGTGTATCTTCGATATTACGATAATCATCTATTCCACCCTTATCGTTCATCACTATCACAGGAATGGTGGTATTACCTTGCATCACATCGAGCACTAAAGACAGATCGGTATGCTCATCGGCATGATTCAAGGCATGCAGCGCCTGTGCCCATACCTCCATTTTCTTACGTTCCTCGTTAGAGAGGTCTTTCACCAGAAAATGAGATACCAGAAGCGAAGTGACAGCAATCAGAATTGCTGCTATCACCAGGATAATTTTGGTTTGTCGGATTCTATCAGTCCACTGCATACATAGATAAAACGAAAAAGCCCCGAGAATATTGTATTCTCGAGGCTCTTCTTGAAAAAAGACGGCGGCTTCCTACTCTCCCGCATTGCATTGCAGTACCATCGGCGCAGGTGGGCTTAACTTCTCTGTTCGGAATGGGAAGAGGTGGGACCCCACTGCAATAACCACCTGATATAGGTTATTGACATTGTCGACACAAGAAACCTCCGTAGAAGTTTGTTTCAGATACTAGATTACATCTGATAATATCAGCATGAAGCGAAAGAT